>NZ_JACJPU010000001.1:0-262430 GCF_014696235.1 Sphaerospermopsis sp. FACHB-1194
AATACCAAGGATGGGTAGATTTAATGGCTGCTACTAACCATTTGTGTAAATCTATGGCTGTGGGAAATTTGATTTTTTCTTCTGGTTGCAGTTTGTTATGTAATAATACCTGTTGACACAGTGCTAAACCTTGATTCCAAGCGTGTCTGGCTACTCTTGCGTGTTGCGCCAGTAGTAGTCGTTGTTGCTTGTTAACTTTGAGTTGGGTTTTGAATCCTAGTAGCATACAGTGATTTTACTGTAATTCTGTCACAAAGCAAAAGATGACAGGAAATTTTCAGTAAATGTGAGTATTTGTTAGTATTGGTTAAGAAAACAGTAACTAGCTACTAACCCTAGTGTAAAGATTTTATGACACTGGTTTTGTGGGCTGGTAATCTTCTAGATCATCCAATGCGGGTAAAATCTGGGAGTCAGCAAAAGACAACAAATAACCGTAAACTTTCTCATCTCCGAGTGTCATCGCCGGATATCCCATTGGTAAAGCATATATTTTACCGAACGCGATCGCTTTTTTTGATGTTAATACTTTATGTTCACACAGGTGATAATTAGCTTGAACTGGTTTTAGAGTACCGTATACAAAAACATTCATTACTGTGTTTGCTTAGTTAGGGCTTGCCGAAAAAGTGATCGTTAGAGGCTAGGGAACAGGAAACAGGGAACAGTTTCCAGAATTGAATTTTTAATCACATTTTTACCCCCTTGTCCACCGTCCTTCCTTGTCTTGCCCTCACGATAAAGTAAAATACCTACCTCTGTTACCCATCCCGCACCCCGCTTCTATTTTTTCAAGTTCCCGTAGTTGCGGAAACATCAATTAACCAGCGAACAGTTTGGGGGAAATTAATCACAATTAACAAAACAATAAACTGTAAAATCATAAAAGGAATTGCACTTTTATGAATATCAAATGTACTCACCTCTTTAGGGGCAACACTTTGTAAATAAAACAAAGAAAATCCTACTGGTGGCGAAATAAAAGCAGTTTGTAAATTAATTGCCATTACCACACCAAACCAGACCATATCAATATCTAAAGCTTGGGCAGCAGGTACAAATAAAGGCATAGCAATAAAGCATATTTCCATAAACTCTAGAAAAACACCCAGAGCGAAAATTGCTAAATTACTAACAATTATAAACCCCCAATATCCTCCTGGTAAACCAGTTAATAATTCAGTAATCAGAGTTTTTCCGCCCAAAGCATCAAACACCAAACTAAACATTGAAGAAGAAAATAAAATCATTACCACTAAAGCAGTAATTACCGCTGTAGAATGAGCCGCATCACGAATTAATTGGGGAGTCAAACGTTTATTAAAAGCTGCGAGGATAGTAGCTCCAACTGCACCTACTGCCCCTGCTTCCGTGGGAGTAGCAACACCAAAGAAAATACTTCCTAATACTGCAAGAATTAAGAAAATAGGGGGAATAACTGCTTTAAAAACTTTTTTAATTAATTGACTACCTTGAGGAATTTCCACATCCGCAGGAATCAAGGGAACTTTTTCTGGATTAAAAACAGCTAATCCTAATATATAAAGAATATAAGAACCAGATAACATTAAACCAGGAATTAATGCCCCTAAAAATAAATCTCCTACAGAAACACCAATTTGATCACTGAGAATTACTAATACCAAACTTGGAGGAATTAACTGGGCTAAAGTACCAGAAGCAACTATCACCCCAGCAGCTAATTTTTTATCATAGCCATAGCGAATCATTACAGGTAAAGATAACATTCCCATAACAATTACCGTAGCTGCTACAACTCCAGTTGTGGCGGCTAAAACAGTTCCTACTAAAACGACTGCTAAGGCTAAACCACCCCTGACACGACTAAAAAGAATGCCAATAGTTTCTAATAATTCTTCCGCTAATCCTGATTTTTCTAATACTGCACCCAGAAACACAAAAAACGGAATAGCTAGTAGAGTAAAATTGGACATTGTTCCAAACCAACTATTGGGTAATAGTAGGAGACGGGCAGGATTAAAAGCCCCTAATGCTGTACCAATGATTCCAAAAACAATGGCTGTACCGGCAAAGGAAAAAGCTACAGGATAGCCACTCATTAAGATAACGAAAAAGCCAACAAACATGAAAATGGATAACCATTGAAAACCCATAATTTTACCTACTCAATATTGATATTTTCTGAAGTTTCTAAACGAATTTTTTCTGCTACTTCTTCATAGCCTAATAGTACGGCTACATATTTAATTGTTTGAGAAATACTTTGTAAAAGCAGAAATAATAAACCTATGGGAACCATTGTTTTAATGGGAGCGCGGGGTAAACCATTAGCATCAGAAGATACTTCCCAATTTCCCCAAGTACCATCACTTAGTCTTCCCCAAGACTGTAAAACTGGGTTAAATGTCACCCAAATACCAATTAAACAAAAGGGAATTAAAAATAAAATTGTTCCTAAAAAATCAACTAAGGCGCGTCTTTTTTCACTCATATTAGTATAGAGAAAATCAACCCGCACATTTTCGCCATGACGTAAAATGTACGCAAAGCCTAGTAAGAAAGTGAGAGAAAATAGATACCATTGTAGCTCTAATAAGGCATTAGAAGATAATTGCACTCCGATGAAGCGCCCTAGATAACGGGCGACAACATTAAAGAAACCAACGCCAATGGTGAGTAAAACTAGCCAATTGGATAACCATCCCAATTTATCAGCACATTTGTCAATAAACTGGGATACTTTTAACAGCTTGCTGATGAAGGTGAATCTTCTTGAGTTACGCATAGAACATAATAAATTCAGGGTAAGAATTGAGAATGCAGGATTAAGTCTCAATAATAACCCAAGTTGCTAGTTATAACTATAAGCATAAGCCTTCTAGATCCCCCTAAATCCCCTTAAAAAGGGGGACTTTGATTAATTTCCCCCTTTCTAAGGGGGGTGAGGGGTGATCTAATCGAGAAATAAACCTGAATATTTGTAACTAGCAACTTACGTTAATACTTTAACTGCCCTATGGCTAACGCCACGCTGCGCTATCGGGCGAGGCAGAAGGCAGAGGGCAGGAGGCAGAAGGAAAATTTTTGAATTAAGAATAAAGCCTTTTTGACTCGCCCATTTGGGTTTAAGTCCACCGCCATAATCTGGTGATTTGGTGAGCCAGCTCTGCAAGAAGGTTTTCTTCTGTAGGTGACTAGCGAACCCGCAAGGGCGGTCTACGATTAGAGGTGGGTTTAAATCCCCCACTAAGACAGCCTCCTGCCTCCTGCCTTTCAACTCCTGCCTCCTTTAAATATTGTTCAAAATTCAGTTATAAAAAATTTTTTACAAGATGATATTTCACAATATTTAATCTATTTATCAGTCCTGTAGGGGTCTAGCACTGCTAAACCCCTACTATTTAATTAATCAATCTTTCCACATCGAAAATATCCAAATTTGTTAACTGTGCTACTTGTTCTACAGACATTCCATTCTGTAATAAATTCATCGCAACTTTTCTTAATTGCAGTTCAGCTTGTTCTGCACGTTGTTTTTCTTGTTCTGCACGTTGTTTTTCTTGTTCTGCACGTTGTTTTTCTTGTTCTGCACGTTGTTTTTCTTGTTCTGCAATTTGTTCTACTTCATCTGCTTTTTGTTTTGCAATTTCTGCGATTTCCTGAGAAGTAGGAAATAACTCACCATCCAAAGTTGCCCAGCGTAACCATGTTGTTTCAACACCTCTATACTTACCTTGCCAACGCACTAAAGCCAAATTTAAGACTTTACTTACCAGTTGCTTTTGATCATTTAATGGTATTTGTTGATATACACCACTATTTAGATCAAAACCTGCAAAATCATCTGGTTTAAAAGGGTCATACCAAAAATATTCAGATACCCGCATTTGATTTTGATAAATCAATTTTTTCGCATTTTTATCATTATTAGCTGTACTTTCTGACAGTAATTCAATTACAACATCTGGCGGTTTTCCCTCTTCCCAAACCACCCAAGATAATCTTTCTGTTTTCGGCACACCTAAAACAGCAAAGAAATCTGGACCGCGAAAATCTTGATTTTTTAATTGTGCTAAACTGTAGTAGACAAACATATTGCCTCCTACATATCCATCAGCCCTTTGATCTAACCAAGGCTGAATCGTATCAATTAAAATATCCATTTGTAATTTATGTCTTTGTGTCTCCATCGGGATACCATCATCACAAGGAAGTTCTGCCTGGGTGGGTGGCAGTTTAATGCTAGGCTTGGCCAAAACAGTTTCTAACATAGCTGTTAAATATTAGTTAGAAATTACTTAATATTTTTATACTAATATGAAATGATGGGAAATTGACAAAATTATCAGAAATAATAAATCTCATCGGAATTTCTGAATTGTTGCATCATTATGATATTGTGGGAATATCTTAATTTTAGGTCAATAGTATTAACTGTTATGAAACGTCGAGCTATTGTTAACAGATTATCTCAAAGTGCGATCGCTGCTACAGGAGTGGCAATAGTTGGTGGTTGTCAAAAAGCCACAAACCCAGCTACAAAAGGACAAGCAGACACTAGCAACCTACCCACCATTAGATGGCAAATGGCCACCAGTTGGCCAGTATCCTTAGAAACAATTTTTGGCGGAGCGCAGGTTTTGGCAGAACGGGTCAAAGCCCTAACCAATGGTAAATTTATCATCGAACCCCGTGCAGCAGGAGAAATAGCCCCTGGTTTAGAAGTTCTGAATGTGGTTTCTCAAGGTGCAGTCCAAGCAGGACACACAGCAGCTTATTACTACATTGGGAAAAGTCAGGCTTTAGCTTTTGGAACATCCGTACCATTTGGATTGAATGCCCAACAGCAAAACGCTTGGTTATATGAAGGAGGCGGTTTAGCCAAACTTCAGGAAATTTACGCCCGTAAATTTAATGTGATTCAATTTCCTGCGGGAAATACGGGTACACAGATGGGGGGATGGTTTCGCAAGGAAGTGAAAACACTGAATGACCTCAAGGGACTAAAAATGCGTATTCCCGGTTTAGGCGGACAAGTCATGTCCAAACTAGGGGTAACAGTACAGACACTTCCAGGGGGAGAGATATTCCAAGCTTTACAAACCGGCGCTATTGATGCTGCTGAGTGGGTAGGACCCTACGACGATGAGAAATTAGGCTTAAATAAAGTTGCTAAATATTACTATTATCCTGGTTGGTGGGAACCGGGTCCAACCTTAGAAGTACAAATTAATTTAGATGAGTGGAAAAAGCTACCTCCTCAATATCAAGCAGCTTTAGAAACAGCCGCCTATCAATCAAATACAACAATGTTAGCCCGTTATGATGCACGTAATAGTGAAGCTTTAGATAAACTATTAAAAGCAGGGGTACAAGTGCGTGCTTACAGTCAGGAAATATTAGAAGCAGCGGAAAAAGAATCTTTTGCTTTGTATGATGAGTTTGCGGCGAAGGATGCAGATTTTAAAGCGGTTTATGAAATTTGGAAACCCTTTAGAGATGGTATCTATGCGTGGAATAATCTGAATGAGGGTAGTTTAACTCGTTATGCCTATGGGAAATTGAAGTAGGTGACAGGTGACAGTTTCAGCTATCAAATCATTTACAAGCACAGGTAGATGAGGGACTAAGAAAATTTTTATACATTTAGCACTTCAGCCAAAAAGTCACTATGCTGTAGTATAAAAATAATTGCTGTAGTGTAAAGTTCATTTTGTCTGTAAAGAAAGACATTCACAGCCGAGAGATCAGACCAGAGATGTATGATCGTGTTTTGGAGAAGGAAGACTTAATCAAAAGTCTAGAACAACTATAACTACTGCATAAATTAGCCGGACTTGATATCTAGGATTATGCCACAATAGCGAAACTAGGAAAAATATTAGGAGTTTTTAATTGTGGAGTCCACCCCAAAAGCATCATACACCCCGGCCGCAATTGAAGAAAAATGGCAGCAAACATGGTTAGAATTGGGATTAGATAAAACCAATCAAGACCCAAACAAACCTAAATTTTACGCGCTTTCCATGTTTCCCTACCCATCTGGTAGCTTACACATGGGTCACGTCCGTAACTACACCATTACAGATGTAATCGCCCGCCTCAAAAAAATGCAAGGGTATAGAGTATTACATCCTATGGGTTGGGATGCCTTTGGATTACCCGCAGAAAACGCCGCCATTGATAGAGGTGTACCTCCTGCCCAATGGACATATAAAAATATAGACCAGATGAAACAGCAATTAAAGCGTCTGGGTTTATCCTTAGATTGGGATGCAGAATTGGCTACCTGTTCCCCCGATTATTATAAGTGGACACAGTGGATTTTTCTGCAATTTTTAGAAGCAGGTTTAGCTTATCAAAAAGAAGCGGCTGTAAATTGGGACCCCATTGATCAAACGGTATTAGCAAACGAGCAAGTAGACAGTGAAGGACGTTCTTGGCGTAGCGGAGCAATTGTAGAACGTAAATTATTGCGGCAGTGGTTTTTAAAGATTACCGATTATGCCGAAGAATTATTAAATGATTTGGATAAATTACCTGGTTGGCCAGAACGAGTTAAAGTAATGCAAGCTAACTGGATCGGAAAATCCACTGGTGCATATTTAGAATTTCCCATAGTCGGTTTAGATGAAAAAATCGCTGTTTATACTACCCGTCCCGACACCGTTTATGGCGTTAGCTACGTCGTATTAGCTCCAGAACACCCTTTAACTCAACTTGTCACCACTTCAGACCAAAAAACAGCGGTAGAAGCTTTTATCAAAGAAGTAAGCAACCAAAGCGAATTAGAAAGAACCGCAGAAGACAAACCAAAACGGGGTATTCCTACCGGGGGGAAAGCTATCAACCCCTTCACTGGGGAAGAAGTACCGATTTGGATTGCAGATTATGTACTCTATGAATATGGTACAGGTGCGGTGATGGGAGTACCCGCCCATGATGTGCGAGATTTCAAATTTGCCAAAGAGCAGAATTTAGCAATTAAAGTGGTAATTGTTCCCGAAATTAGAGCAGATGAAAATATAAAATCAGCTTACACAGAACCGGGAATTTTAGTTAATTCTGGTGACTTTAATGGCATTAATTCTGTAGATGGAAAAAAAGCCATTACTGAATATGCAGAAAAACAAGGTTTTGGTAAAGAAAGAGTACAATATCGCTTGCGAGATTGGTTAATTTCTCGTCAACGTTATTGGGGCGCACCTATCCCTGTTATTCATTGTCCTAATTGTGGAATTGTACCCGTACCAGAAAAAGATTTACCTGTACAATTGCCAGAAGAAATTGAATTAAGTGGCCGTGGTGGTTCACCTTTAGCACATTTAGAAAGTTGGGTAAATGTTCCTTGTCCAAGTTGCGGTACTCCAGCAAAAAGAGAAACCGACACAATGGATACTTTTATTGATTCTTCTTGGTATTTCTTGCGGTTTACTGATGCCACAAATGCAGAAAAAATTTTTGATGGTGGTAGAGTAAATGATTGGATGCCAGTTGATCAATATGTGGGCGGTATTGAACACGCGATTTTACATTTGTTGTATTCTCGTTTCTTTACCAAAGTATTAAGAGATAGAGGTTTGTTGAATTTTGATGAACCATTTCAAAAGTTATTAACTCAGGGAATGGTACAGGGTTTAACATACATGAACCCGAAAAAAAGCGGTAAGGATAAATGGATTCCTTCAAATTTAGTTGATGCTAATAATCCTGTAGATCCGCAAACTGGAGAACCTTTAGAAAAGGTTTATGCTACCATGTCTAAATCTAAGGGAAATGGTGTAGCACCGGAGGATGTGATTAATAAATATGGCATTGATACAGCGCGGATGTTCATTTTATTTAAAGCACCTCCAGAGAAAGATTTAGAATGGGATGAAGCTGATGTTGAGGGACAATTTAGATTTTTAAACCGTGTTTGGCGGTTGGTTACAGATTACGCTGCGGCGGGATTTTGTAAGAAACAAGCTGATTTGGAGAAGTTAAGTAAAGAGGAAAAAGATTTAAGGAGAGCGATTCATTTAGCAATTCAAGCAATTACGGAAGATGTGGAGGAAGAATATCAATTTAATACCGCAATTTCTGAGTTGATGAAGTTAAGTAATGCGTTAACTGATGCTAAGTGTAATAATTCGCCAATTTATGCGGAAGGTATTCTAACTTTGGTGATTATGTTAGCGCCTTTTGCGCCCCATATTGCTGATGAATTATGGCATTTGTTGGGGAATAAGGGGACGGTACATATTGAAAATTGGCCGAGTTTTGATCCTGCTGCTTTGATAGCTGATGAAATTACTTTGGTAATTCAAATTATGGGTAAAACTCGCGGTGCTATTCAAGTTCCTTCGCAGTTAGATAAGGTTGAGTTGGAGAAGTATGCGCGGGAGTCTGAGGTGGCGAAGCGTTATATTGAAGGGAAGGAAGTTAAGAAGGCGATCGTTGTTCCTGGTAAGTTGGTGAATTTCGTTTTGGGTTAGGTTTTCTCACGCAGAGACGCAGAGGCGCGGAGAGTTTTTTGAGGTGGGTTGGCGAAAGTTTAACCCACCTTTTATTTTTTGAATCAAGAGTTATGGAATAACGAACCACAGAGGCACAGAGGACACAGAGGAAGGAAGCAAGAAATAGTAAAATAAGACTATTAATCTTACACCGGGAAGAGAGTATAATAGGTATAATAAATTTGTGACGTTAAAGCAATATATTAATTTATTTATGCACATACAAAGAATCCAAGTACCTGATTTTCGGGCTTTGAAAAATGTAGATATTACTTTTGAAAAGGAATTTACTCCGCGTATTTTTCCCCTTGGTAGTCAAAATGGAGGGGGTAAAAGTACGCTATTACAGCTAATTTTTGTTTTGTTGCACTGTGCTGGTAATCCTGATAGAGTCGAGTTTATTCAAAATTTACTACATAATTTTCATATTAATAATAATGAATCTAACAAAAGGACATTAGCTATTATTGAGATTTGGGATGGTAGTAAGACGGTAAAAATAGAATTTTTTATAGGTAATGGAAAATATGTTTTGGAAGATGTTATGGATTATGTAAATACAAAATTTACTACTCTAGAAGATTTAGAATCTGGGATTATTAATGACAGGGAAAATTTTATAGTTTGCAATTTTCATAAAGAAAATTTTATACATGAAAATATATTACCTTTAGAGCAAGAAATAAGAACTAAAAAAATGGGCTTATTAAATTTAAAACGTAAAGTTACAAAGAATGGGGCTGAAAAATCATTAGCTCCAGAAGAATTATTATTAGAAAAGACAATCAATGCAGAAATACAAGAAATACAAATAGAAATTAACAACGTAAAAGCATTATTGCAAGAATATCATAATTTACTAAACGAAATTTTAAGAAACAATAATGTTGTATATATATGTGATATTTATAATGAGATTAATCATGTGGAAGAAAAATTAATGTGTGTTTTTGATGGCATTAATGATATAAATGAAGCAGATGAGTTTTTTAAAAACATTTCAGACAAAATATTTCTAACTGCTCATATTTCACAAATATTCCTATTTCTACAACCAGACAACAGAAAATCTCTATTTAAAAAACAGGAAAATAATCAAACAAACTATTACCAACAAATTAAAACAGCTAATTCTAAATTACCTGGCTTTTTTACTTATGACTTTCTAGCAATAGATATTTTGATTGAAGCATTCAAAAAAGCACGGGATGAAGATTTTAAACAAGCTGTAGAACAAGGAGGCAATTATGGTAATAATTATGTAAAACTATTAGCTGAACTTAACAATCTTTTAACTAATAAAAAAATTAATGTACAACCGGATTTATCTGGAATTAATTTTAAAATTGATGGTGATGAAACAGAACTTTATCCAGAAGATTTAAGTCATGGAGAATTAAAAAGATTATGTATTTATATGTGGTTAAAGTATAATAATATAAAAGATGCCATTGTACTAATGGATGAATTAGAAATATCATTTCATCCAGATTGGCAATATCAAATAGTTAGAGATTTAGAAGAATGGGGTGCGACTAATCAATATATTTTAGCTACCCATTCCTATGAAATTTGTCAAGCGGTTACACCTGCTCATGTTAAAGAATTAGAACCAAAATTACCATCAAAAACAATTCAATAATTAATGTAAAACAAAATATGAGTTTAAATGAAACTGAACTAAAAGAACATTGTTTAAATATTATTAAATCTGCAAGAATTAGAAATAGAATAGTAATTCTTTGTGAAGGTGTTATTTCCCAAGTACAAGGGAGACGTTCACCGCAATTATACAAGCAAATGGAACAGATGCCAGATGCTAATTTTTATAATGCTTGTATACCTCTATGGTGGAAAGAATATAGACCGCAATTTTTTAATTGTGGTGATAGAAATGATGTATTAAATACATATTTTAAAATTTTAGATTTGCATAATGCTGATAGCAGTCAATCATTTTTAAATCCTGACCTACTTTTTGCCATTGTAGATTTAGATGTGCAATTTGCTGAAATTCAGGAAGATTACAGTTTTAAAAATACAGAAGATATTTTTTATCATCTTTATCATCAAGGAAATATTAATGAATCTAACACAGACCATCATCGTATTTGGGTAACTGGTTTAATTCATAAAGAGGCTTATTTTTTATCACCTGGTATTCAGGAAGTTTTTGATAATCATTATGTTAGTTATCCTTTATATAAACAAAATTCTGTAAATTTAGAAAATATTTATTTAGATATGGTTAATGATATGACTGATGATAAAGATTTACAAATTCATTGGTCAAGGGTAATTCAAAGAATTAGTTATCTTCCTAATTTGGATGGTGTGGAAATAGATAAATTTCAATATTCATGGAATCAAGAGTATTGTAATTATCAAAGTTCAGATGATAAAAATAAATTAATCAATGCTTTATTAATGTTGGTGAAATCTAAGGAATATTGGAAGCAAATTTTACCTGATAATAATTGGACTCATTCAGAACATAAGTTTAGAGAACAGTTATCTTTAGAAATTGGTAAATTTTATTCAAAGCTAGATGGAAGTGTGGAAAATCATATTCCTTGTTTCTTTAAGACGTTATATAAACTAATTGAGAAATAAGCTTTTTTTGTAGGTTGGGTTAAATGAAATGCAACCCAACAGATTTATTATTATTGGTTGATGTTGGGTTTCCTTACGTCAACCCAAACTACAGATTGATATAATCAAATAATAACAATTACCCATCGCTAACGGTAAATAACATGGATACTGAAAAACTAACAATACAAATCGAAGAACAGAGAAATTTATTACACACCGATAGACTTGATGTATCCTTCGGTGAAATAATGGGTATGTATGAACGCCAGGAAATAGTTATTAAACCTGCATTTCAAAGATATTTTCGTTGGGATATAGAACAGAGAACACGCTTTATTGAATCTATACTTTTAGGTATTCCCATTCCTCCCATATTTGTAGCTGAAGACAGTGAAGGAGTATGGGAATTAGTGGACGGTTTGCAAAGAATTTCTACTGTACTTTCCTTTTTTGGAGTTTTGAAAAGCGAAGATGAAGGTATTAGGAAAAATAACAATTGGATGTTAACAGCAGGTGAAAAAGTTGAATCTTTGGAAGGATTCACTTATGAAAGTATACCAAATAAATTTCGATTAAATTTAAAAAGAGCTAATTGTAGAGTAGAAATTCTCAGAACCAATAGTAATTATGATATGCGTTTTGAACTTTTTAATAGATTGAATACTGGTGGTTCTCCGTTGACTACTCAGGAGATTAGAAATTGTATTTACAGGGATATTTCACCTAATTTTAATGATTTTCTTAAAGAACTTGCAGCTAATCAAGATTTTCGGACATTAATTGATTTGAGTAATGAGCAATATGAGCAATTATATGATGAAGAATTGGCTTTGAGATTTATTTCTCTATACAAAAATCTCAGAAATGTCCGCACCAGTATTTCACAACACATGACTAAATTCATGAAAGATGCTTTAGAAAATGAGAATTTTGATTATGAAGGTTACAGAAAGATATTTACTCAAGTATTTGCATTGCTGAAACCGTTAGGAAGAGAAATTTTTCGTCAGAAAGATGGAAATTTTGCTACTGCTCTTTATGATGTGATTACGATTGGTGTAGGTGAAAATTATGATTATTACAAATCTCAAGATTTAGAAGTAATACGGAATAAACTTAAAGAAGTTGATAAAGACTCTGTTTTAATCAAGTTTTCCAGAAGAGGTGGAAATAATCAAAAAGAGAGAATTATCAATCGTCTGACAGAAGCAAAGAGAATATTTGGAAACATTAATAAATAATGACTAATAAGATCACTCTTTTAGAACAAGAAATAATGTCAGACATTGAGGAAAGAAGAGAGTTAATGTCATGGTTAAAATTGCTGTGGTAGGTGCTTTACCTGACATGATCACCTTCACTCCTGATGGTAGTAAATTACTGGTTGCTAACGAAGGAGAACCCAGCGAAGATTATACCATTGATCCTGAAGGTTCAATTAGTATCATTGATGTTTCTGGAGATATTGCCAGTTTAGACAATTCTAAAGTTACCACTGCAACCTTTACTGCATTTAATGGACAGATAACTACATTAAAAGCAGCAGGAGTGAGAATTTTTGGACCTAACGCTACAGTAGCTCAAGATTTAGAACCAGAATATATTGCAGTTTCTCCTGATGGTAAAACGGCTTTTATCACATTACAAGACAATAACGCTATTGCAATTCTTAATATTGATAGCGGAACTATTACCGATATTGTACCTCTGGGTTATAAAGACCATAGTTTACCAGGAAATGCTCTAGACGCTAGTGATAGAGATGTTAATGGAACTTCCGCAGGTGGGGGTAAAATTAACATTAAAAACTGGCCTATTTTTGGAATGTACCAACCTGACGGTATTAGCTCTTTTCAAATTAATGGTACAACCTATTATATTACTGCTAATGAAGGAGATGCTCGCGTCCGTCCCACAGCAAATAATAGTTTTGGTAATGAAGGATCAATATTTAATGAAGAAGCTAGAGTTTCTACCTTAAATCTTGATCCCATAGCTTTTCCTAATGCTACCGAGTTGAAAAGACCGGAAAACTTGGGACGTTTAATTGTTACTAATAAACTAGGAGATACCGACGGAGATGGAGATTTTGATCAGCTTTATGCTTATGGTGGTCGTTCTTTCTCTATTTGGGATGCTCAAGGTAAATTAGTCTTTGATAGTGGCGATCAATTAGAGCAAATTACAGCCCAAAAAACTCCTACACTTTTTAATGCTAATAATGGTTCTACCAGTGATCGTGATACTCGTTCTGATAATAAAGGACCAGAACCAGAAAGTGTAGTTGTGGGTGTAATTGATGGTGTACCCTATGGGTTTATTGGTTTAGAACGTGCTGGTGGTGGGGTGATGGTTTATAACCTCAGTAACCCAAATGCACCGGAGTTTGTACAATATATTAGAACTCCTGGTGATATCAGTCCAGAAGGTTTAAAATTCATTGCTGCTGAAGATAGTCCCAGTAATAAACCAATGTTGGCAGTTGCTCATGAAGTGAGTAATACTGTGACTTTATATGAAATTCTGCCACCACCAACTTTAACTAATTATGAATTTCAAAACCTTCCACTATTAGGAACAACTTCCGCAGGTCAAAATATCTTGTTAGGTGGTTTTTCTGGGTTGTATTTCCAAGGGATAGCAGATAACGGTAATCTGCAATTTGTCACCCATACAGATAGAGGTCCAAATGGTGAACCTACAGGACAAAATAGACCATTTTTGTTACCTGCTTTTCAACCAGAAATAGTTAGTTTTGAATTGAATAAAACTACTGGTGAAATCACAATTACCAAAAGAACTGGGTTATTTAGAGAAGATGGTACAACCCCATTAACTGGACGACCAAATTTACAAGCTGGTGCAGGTGGTACAGCTTATACTGATGAAATTGGTGTTAATTTAGATGATCAAATTTTAGAAAATGATCCCTTTGGTGCAGATTTAGAAGGTATCGTTATTGCACCTAATGGTGATTTTTGGATGGTGGATGAATACCGTCCAGCAATTTATCATTTTGATGCTGATGGTAAGTTAATTGCTCGTTTTATTCCCCAAGGAACAGCAGCAGCAGCAAGTCAACCTGAAGGAACTTTTGGCACGGAAGTATTACCAGCAGTTTACGCTCAACGTCGCAATAACCGGGGTTTTGAAGCTGTAGCTTTGGAAGGTAATAAGCTTTATGCTTTTATTCAAAGTGCAATTGATAATCCTGATGTTACTAATGATGCAAATTCTAGAAATTCCCGCAATTTAAGAATTTTAGAATTTGATGTAGCTACTCAACAGGTAACTGGTGAATATCTCTATTTACTTGATGATATTACCGGAACTGGTAACGCCAGAACTGATAAAATTGGTGATGCTGTTTCTTTGGGTAATGGTAAATTTGCAGTTGTTGAAAGAGATGATTTAAGTAGTGAAGATTCTAACAAACTCATCTATCAAATTGATTTAGCAGGGGCGACAAATATTAATAATCTGACAGTTACATTCCCTGCTGGTAAGACGACAGTTGAACAATTAACTGAGGCAGAATTAACTGCGGCTGGCATTGCTGTAGTTAGTAAAAAGCTGATTGTTAATGCTGCTGAGGTAGGTTATACAGGAGTTGAAAAGTTAGAGGGTTTAGCGTTAGTTTATCACAATACTTTAGCTTTACTTAATGATAATGATTTCAGTGTCGGTGGTACAACAATTCCTATAAAATTAGGGATTTTGGAATTATCAAAAAACATTGTCCCTCAATACGGGAATGATGGTAATGATGAACTTTTTGCAGAGAATGATGATACCTTAATTGGTGGTTTGGGTAATGATAGTTTATATGCTGAAGGAAGTTCAGGAAATAACTATCTAGAAGGTGGTGAAGATGATGATTTCTTGGTTGTTGTTGAAGGTGAAAATAACAAATTAAATGGTGGTACTGCAAATGATCTACTGTTTGTTGTTGAAGGAAATCAAAACCAATTAAATGGTGATGATGGAGATGATAAGCTATATGTGATTGAAGGTAGCTTCAATACTCTCAAAGGTGGAATGGGAAATGATTTCCTAAACACATCAAGTACAGCAGGAAACAACATCTTAGAGGGTGGTGATGGTGATGATACTCTGATTGGGTATTTAGCCAGCGACAAGTTATTTGGTGATGGGGGAAATGATTTCCTATACGCTGGTAAACAAGGTACAGAAATGACTGGCGGTGCTGGTTTAGACCGCTTTTATTTTGGTAATGGCTCTATCCCTGATGTAGCCGCAGAAGTATTAGACTTTACCAAAGGCGATGATAAGGTTATTATTACTGGTATTCCCCAGGCTCAAAGTTTTGAAAATATCATCCTCGTAAAAGATGGCAATGATACCCTTGTCAAAGTTGTGATAGAGGGTATGGAAAAAACCTTTGGCATTTTAAGAAATGTCCAAGCCGATACTCTAACAGCAGATGACTTTGGGTTTATAGTTCCCGTTTTCTCCATTGCTGATGCTTCCGCAGTTGAAGGTAATGCTATCACTTTCACCATCACTCGCACTGGTGACATTTTAGCGGATCAAACAGTAAACGTAGCCACATCCATAGCTAGTGGTGACACAGCAAGTGCAAATGACTTTACTGCAAAAACAGAAACTCTGACATTTGCACAAGGTGAAACAAGCAAGACTTTCACAGTTCAAACAACTCCAGACACCTTACTTGAAGGTAATGAAACCTTTACAGTCAGTTTAAGTAATCCTACGAGTGGTGCAATTATTAGTTCTACCAATGGTACAGCCAAAGGTACTATTAATAACGATGATTCTACTCCTCAATTTAGTATTGCAGCAGCGTCAGCAACAGAAGGTAATAGTATCACTTTCACAGTTACTCGTACAGGTGATGCTCAAGCTAACCAAACAGTAAATGTAGAAACATCCATAGCTAGTGGTGACACAGCAAGTGCAAATGACTTTACTGCAAAAACAGAAACTCTGACATTTGCACAAGGTGAAACAAGCAAGACTTTCACAGTTCAAACAACTCCAGACACCTTACTTGAAGGTAATGAAACCTTTACAGTCAGTTTAAGTAATCCTACGAGTGGTGCAATTATTAGTTCTACCAATGGTACAGCCAAAGGTACTATTAATAACGATGATTCTACTCCTCAATTTAGTATTGCAGCAGCGTCAGCAACAGAAGGTAATAGTATCACTTTCACAGTTACTCGTTCCACAGATAACTTAACTGAACAAAATGTAACCGTAACCACATCTATTGCAGAAGAAGATACAGCAGAAGAAGATGACTTCACACCCAAAACCGAAACTTTGACTTTTGCACAGGGAGAAACCGAGAAAACCTTTACTGTTGAAACAACAGAAGATTCTCAATTAGAAAAAAATGAGACTTTTACTGTCAATTTGAGCAATGCTACAAATGGTGCAACTATCAGTGCTACAAATGGTACAGCTAAAGGAACTATCAATGATAATGAAATCGCACTAGCTCCTAATATCAACAACAACATTTTTACTATTAGAGGAGTTGGCGAACCCGTCAGACTCAAAGTAATTCTTGTTTCCAACACCTTCAATGTTGTTAATGAACTGGGTATTTTTTCTACAGATGATAACGAAGGTACTATTAGGAGAGATGATGGGATTAGTATTAAACCAGGACAAGAAGGTTATCGAGAAGCAGCTTTAGAAAGAGCTAAAAACCAAGGAAAAAGTGTTTTCTCTGCGATCGCCAATCTTCCTGATGAATTTGCGACGGAAATTCAAACCAATAATTTGAGACGCATACTAGAATTTGATTCTGATATTAACTTCCAATTCTTTTTAGTCAGAAATGGTACAATAGATGGCTTGAGAACTGGCGCAATATCAAATTCAAACGTCGTTTTTGCTGATTTCTCAACCCAAAGCATTACCCAAGACAATAATAGTTATATCCTTTCTTGGAAGGATAGTAGCACTATTGCCGAATTAAATTCTCTGGTAGTCAGAATTGAATCTACTGACGATCCACTAGAAACAGGTACAACACAACAAGGGGGAATACAAGCAGAAATACTAGATTTAACAGATCTACGTTTCCCTACAGTAAAAGCTAATTTCTCTGTTTTCCGGGAAGCTGCATTTAACAACGAAGTCTACTTTTATAGAGTAGATAATGCTCAAGGTACAATTGATACATTAACAGCAACCGCAGCCAATAGAGCGAATTATTTACAAGCTGCAATTAACAATATCATCACCAACTCAGAAAATGGTGAACGCATCAAATTTGCTGTTGATAACCAAGGTAAATTTACAGATAGCGCCATCATTGCCACTGGTTCAATCTTAGCTCCCATGATAGTTGTCAATGGTACTTTATCCCAATTACTTGATAATAATACTGACAATGATCCGCAAGTTTATTTCCCTTATTTGGGATTAAATAACGGAGTAGATCACATTCGTTTGTTAGGAAATAACATCTTTGGTTTTGAAGATTTACCTGATGGTGGAGATTTCGATTACAATGATGTGATTATTAGAATCAGTTTCTCTACATGATGCGATCGCATGATTGATATAACCGTTTGAAAATGAATAACCGTCTGGGAATGAATTCCCAGTCTCATAACAAAAGTCGGCTGAAGCCGACTATTTTTTTGGTAATTTTGGCAATAATGAATATGAAAACGTTGAATCAAGAATCTGCGCTCCTTTAGAACGCAGAGTGTCAATTCGTATTGCAAATCACAAAAACAAAAAAGGTAGGATTTTCACCCCACCTTCAAACTATTTAGAGAAATATTCTGTTGTTAATTAACCTAACAATGCCTTAGCTTTAGCTAAAACATTATCAACGGTAAAGCCAAATTTCTCCATACAAGTACCACCAGGAGCAGAAGCACCAAAGCTATCAATACTGACGGTATCGCCTTCAGTACCAACATATTTATGCCAGCCAAAACTGCAACCAGCTTCTACCGCTAAACGCTTGGTAACAGATTTTGGTAGTACAGATTCTTTGTAAGCTGCATCTTGAGCATCAAATAAGTCTGTAGAAGGCATAGAAACAACGCGGACTTTCTTACCTTCGGCGGTTAGTTTCTCAGCAGCAGTTACACAGAGGCTCACTTCTGAACCAGTACCAATTAAAATGATTTCTGGTGTACCAGCACAATCTACAATGGTGTATGCACCTTTAGCCACACCATCAACAGATGTACCACCTAAGTTGGGGACGTTCTGACGGGTGAAAGCTAAGAGAGTGGAAGCATTTTCTTTAGACTTTTGGATCGCTACTTTGTAAGCACCAGAAGTTTCGTTTCCATCTGCGGGACGAATTACTGTTAAATCAGGAATAGCACGCAGAGAAGCTAAAGTTTCAATGGGTTGGTGAGTAGGACCGTCTTCACCTTGGCCGATGGAGTCGTGAGTCATTACCCAAATTGAACCAGCTTCAGAGAGCGCAGCTAAACGAATAGCAGCTCGCATATAG
Source organism: Sphaerospermopsis sp. FACHB-1194 (assembly GCF_014696235.1). NCBI lineage: Bacteria > Bacillati > Cyanobacteriota > Cyanophyceae > Nostocales > Aphanizomenonaceae > Sphaerospermopsis > Sphaerospermopsis sp. FACHB-1194. The sequence continues at coordinate 18,553 of NZ_JACJPU010000001.1, forward strand.
TCTGTGAAAATTAAGAAGGTTGCACCGTAGGGCATTAAACCGGAGCGATGTAAGGCTATACCGTTACAGATCGCGCCCATTGCGTGTTCCCGTACACCAAAGTGAATGTTACGGTTTTGGAATTGTCCTTTTTGGAAGTCTCCAGCACCTTTGAGTTCGGTGAGGTTGGAGTGGGTTAAGTCAGCAGAACCACCAATTAATTCAGGTAAAACAACCCCTAGTTTGTTGAGGCAGATTTCTGAGTGTTTGCGGGTGGGTTGTGCTTTGTCTTCGGCGGTATAGGTGGGAAGAACTTGATCCCAACCTTCTGGTAATTCACCACTGAGGAAACGTTCAAATTCTGCCGCTTCTTGGGGATATTTAGCTTTGTATTCAGTTAAGGTTTTTTTCCAGTCTGCTTCGTAAGCAGCACCGCGTTCTACTGCTTTGCGGGTGTGATCAAGAACGTCTTGAGGAATTTCAAAGGGTGCATAATCCCAACCTAAGTTTTTCCGGGTTAATGCTGTTTCATCTGCACCTAAAGCAGCACCGTGAATACCTGCAGTATTTGCTTTGTTGGGAGAACCATAACCAATGGTGGTTGTCACCTTGATCATGGTGGGTTTGTCGGTGACAGCTTTTGCTGCTTCGATCGCTTTGGCAATTCCTTCTAAATCGGTGTTACCATCTTTAACGTGAAGTACGTGCCAACCGTAGGCTTCAAATCTCTTAGAAACATCCTCTGTAAAAGCTACATCGGTAGAACCATCAATAGAGATGTGGTTATCATCGTACAGGGCGATTAATTTACCTAATCCCCAGTGTCCAGCGATAGAAGCAGCTTCACCAGAAATACCTTCCATGTTGCAACCATCACCCAGAATTACATAGGTGTAATGGTCTACAATTGTCGCACCGGGTTTGTTAAACTTAGCTGCTAGATGTGCTTCTGCTAAAGCTAAACCAACTGCGTTAGCAATACCTTGACCCAAGGGACCAGTAGTTACTTCCACACCATCTGTCACAAAGTTTTCTGGGTGGCCTGGGGTCTTAGACCCCCATTGACGAAATTGCTTGATGTCATCTATGGTAACGCTATCGTAGCCCATCAGATACAGCAAGGCATACTGCAACATTGAGCCATGACCAGCAGAGAGAACAAAGCGATCGCGGTTAAACCATTTAGGATTTTTGGGGTTATACCGCATGAAGGAGTTCCACAGGACAAACGCCATAGGAGCAGCGCCCATAGGTAGTCCAGGGTGTCCCGACTTGGATTTTTCTATGGCATCAACAGCCAAAAAACGGATTGAGTTAATACAAAGTTCTTCGATGGATTTGGTTGCAACAGCCATAATTTTTTATTGTTAACGACGGGTTAGGACTCTTTGTAGCTTTCTGTTTTTGGGTTCATTATCAAGTGATCCCACAATTTACATCATCCCATTCCTACTAGCATAAGGACAAGCGGGATCTTCTGAGTTTTAGGTGATGAATAGAGCTAATAATTTGGTCATGCCAAACCCTTGGTTTAGCTGGGAATGATATATATAATATGTTCCACAGGGTCACTTCAGGAGGCAGGAGGCAGAGGAGCAGGGAGCAGGGAGCAGGGGAACAGGGGGAAATTATTTGTATTTTCCCAATCACCAATCCCCAATCACCAGTCACCATTAGCGATATTTCTTAAACGCCAAAGTGACATTATGACCACCGAACCCAAAGGAGTTGGATAAAGCCACCTCTACGATTTGAGCGCGGCTGGTGTGGGGTACATAATCTAAATCACAACCCTCATCAGGATTATCCAAGTGGATGGTGGGGGGGATGTGGTCATTAGCGATCGCCAAAACTGTAGCTACTGCTTCTATTCCTCCTGAACCACCTAACAAATGACCTGTCATGGATTTGGTGGAACTAATTGCTATCTTATAGGCATAATCGCCTAAAGCCTTTTTGATAGCTGCCGTTTCTGTGACATCATTGGCTGGGGTGCTGGTTCCATGAGCATTAATATAGGTAATCATTTCTGGTGTCAGCTGACCATCTTTGAGTGCCAGTTCCATTGCTCTAGCTGCACCTAAACCACCAGGTACGGGGGAAGTAATATGATAAGCATCACAGGTCATCCCATAGCCGACCATTTCTGCATAAATTCTCGCACCACGACTGATTGCGTGTTCCAATTCTTCCAGAATTAAAATTCCTGAACCTTCACCCATGACAAAGCCATCCCGATCTTTGTCAAAGGGACGACAAGCTTTTTCTGGATCATTTTTTGTGGATAGCGCCCTGGCTGCGGCAAATCCAGCTACAGACAATGGTGTAACGGCTGCTTCTGATCCGCCACAAATCATTGCTTGGGCATATCCATTTTGAATTAAGCGAAAGGCATCACCGATAGCATTAGAACCAGCGGCACAAGCTGTCACAGAACAGGAGTTTGGACCTTTTGCACCAGTATGAATTGCTGTTAATCCTGCTGCCATGTTGGCAATCATCATCGGGATCATGAATGGACTACAGCGGTCTGGTCCTTTGTTTAGATAGACTGTTTGCTGGTCTTCTAATACTTTAATGCCACCAATGCCTGAACCGATCATGACACCTATTTGCTCGGCGTTGAGGTCATTGATAACTAATTGTGCGTCTGATATAGCCTGTTTAGCACCTGCGATCGCAAATTGGGCAAACCGATCAGTGCGCTTGGCTTCTTTGCGCTCCATGTATTCATGCGGATCGAAGTTCTTCACTTCCCCCGCAATGCGGCAATCATGCTTAGACGCATCAAAAGCTGTGATGTAGTCTATGCCATTACGTCCGCTTAACAGTCCTTCCCAATATTCAGATGGATTGTTACCAATAGGTGTAATCGCGCCTACACCTGTTACAACAACGCGTTTACGTTTATAGTCTGTCATGATTCAGTTAAAGGTGACGAAAAAGCAGCAGGTAGAAAAATATTAAGACTGGGGCTGAGGGATGAAGGATAATTGGTATCAAAATTAGGGACAGTTCAAAATCAAATATTTCTCACTCCCCAGTCCCTGATACCCCTTCCCTCACAACTTAAAAGGTAGATGTAGCAAAGTTATTGATTTTCGATGTAGTCTACTACCTCTTGAACCTTTAAAATCTTTTCGGCGGCTTCATCAGGAATTTCAATATCAAATTCTTCTTCAAAAGCCATTACCAGTTCCACGATATCTAGAGAGTCAGCCCCTAAATCATCTGTAAATGAGGCGTTTGGTACAACTTTCTCCTCATCAACCTCTAGTTGATCGACGATAACTTTTTTAACCCGGTCAAAAGTAGTTTTTGTTTCACTCATATATAAAAGTCCTTAACCAGTTGCTATGATCTGCTCTCTATGGGCAATCTTGCTTTGAGCATATACATCTTATCGGAAAGGGTGTTCCTGAGTACAGTTATCAGAAAAAGGTGATTGGTGATTGGTGATTGGGAAAATACAAATATTTCCCCCTGCTCCCTGCTTCCCCTGCTCCCCTGCTCCCCTGCCTTATGTTGGGAGATAATGAAACTGCTAAATTTGTCTTACCAGGGCGATCGCTACGCCTGTAAACAAAACTTAATTTTATGCTATCTCAAACCTTAAAATACGCTTACTACCCCGGTTGTGTTGCTCAAGGAGCTTGTCGGGAGCTTTATCTCTCTACTCAATCACTTACCCAAGCTTTGGGTATTGAACTCATTGAACTTAAAAAAGCTGCTTGTTGCGGTTCTGGTACATTTAAAGAAGATTCTCAATTGTTAGAAGATACAGTTAACGCTCGGAATATAGCTTTAGCAGAAGAATTAAATCTACCTCTTCTTACTCATTGCAGCACCTGTCAAGGTGTGATTGGTCATGTTGATGAACGTCTCAAGCAATGCCAAGGAACTAACCCAGCTTATCTCCATCAAGTCAATGGCTTACTAGAAAAAGAAGGTTGTTCTCCTTATCGGGGTAGTACAGAGGTCAAACATTTACTTTACGCTTTGGTTACAGATTATGGTTTAGACAAAATCAGCCAGCGTGTCACCCGCAAGTTAAGCGGACTCAAGTGTGCAGCTTTTTATGGCTGTTATCTCCTCCGCGCTCAAAAATCCATGCCCTATGATGATCCATTCCAACCAGAAGCAATGGAAAATGTGTTTCGGGCTATAGGAGCAACACCCATATATTATCGTGGACGCACCCAATGTTGCGGTTGGCCTCTCTCTAGCTATGCTACTACCGAATCTTTCCAAATGGCAGGTATGCACATTCAAGAAGCTTTATCAAGTGGTGCTGATTGTATTGTTACACCTTGTCCCCTGTGTCATCTTAATTTAGATTCTCGTCAACCAGAGGTAGAAAAGGTGATTGGTAAAAAATTAGGTTTACCTATTTTACATTTACCACAATTAATTGCTTTGGCTTTAGGAGTTAGTCCTGAATTACTGGGTTTAGAACGTCACATTGTTTCCACAAAACCAATGTTAGAAAAATTGGGAATCTAATCTAAGTAGACTCTTTGAACCCACAATCTGCGTCCCTTGAGGGCGCAGATTGTCAAAAAATCTGCTGTAAATCAGGTAAATCATTAGCTTTCTGGAGAATAAATAAACTTTCATCACCTCCTCTACCAATCCTTAATGTTTCATCTAAGTAAGTAATATCCAGAGTTGCAACTCTACCTTTGGGACCTTTAGCATCTACAACTTTAAAAGGATTTAGTTGAGGAGTGTTAACACCTATAATTTTATCAATCGCTAAATAACGTTTATCAAAATAAACATTAATTCGCTTATCTGGTAAGTTAGATTGAGCTAAATCAGGTTCAAATCTAGCTGTTACTTTTACATATCCTGAAATAAATTTTAGGGGATGTTTGACATAAGCAAGGTTAAAAAATTGTGCATCAGCAACATTAATTACTTGATAAACCTTACCTATACTTAATCCTAATGGGAGAGAATCCAAAGCGCGAATTTCTCTAGCTGTAGAGTATTGTAATTGCCAGACTCCATTTAATAAATTAATAGCATTCTGGAGTGGTTGAGGATGGGGATTGAGATTTTCTAATTCAACTGTTAAACTTTCTATTTCTGCGGCTTTCTTTGGGTCAATTTTTAAATTAGTAATAGGAGAACCATCATCCTGTTTTTTAAGTTCCTTAATTAATACTTGTAATTTTTCTTTCAATGCTTGACGTTCCATAAACTGATACTTTGCTACACTTAACAAATCAAATTGTAACCCAAAATGGAACTAAAAACCGTAACTTTAGAAATTCCTGTAGGTTGTAACCTGATTTTAGGACAAACTCACTTTATCAAAACCGTAGAGGATTTATATGAAATCATGGTAGGAATATCCTCACAGGTTAAATTTGGTATTGCTTTCTGTGAAGCATCCGCCGCTTGTTTAATTAGAATGGCTGGCAATGATCATACTTTGCAAGCAGTAGCTACTAAAAATGCCAAATCTATAAGTGCTGGACACTGTTTTTTAATTGTGTTAAAAGATGCTTATCCGATAAACTTTCTTAATGCTATTAAACAATGTCCAGAAGTTTGCAATATTTATTGTGCTACTGCTAATCCTGTACAAGTAATTTTGGCAGAAACCGAACAAGGAAGGGGTATTATTGGTGTGATTGATGGATTTTTACCCAAGGGTGTAGAAGGAAATGAGGATATAAAATCACGTCATGATTTACTGCGTAAATTTGGTTATAAAATGTAGTAATTGTGCAAGAAAAATGGCAATTAATTATAGACAAAAAATTATTAATCTATGGATAGTTTTTTTATTAGGTACGTTGTTTCATACACAGTTGGGTTTAATGCCATTATTTCACGGGTTAGATGTAGTAGAATCCCAACCAGCAACATCACTTAATGAAGTATCGGGTATTTTTTGGTTAATGTTAGGCTTCTTTATATTGCCGATGTTAGCAATTATTGGGAATACATTTACAGAAAATAAACGTTATCGAGTTATTCATTTTGGCTTAACTATTTTTTATGGTGTAATGAATTTAATCCACCTAGTTTTAGATTTACTTTTACCACAAGTTATTTGGTATCAAATTGCTTTGATGGTGTTTTTATTTTTGATTGGGTTATTGTTGATTTTTGTGGCTTATCAGTGGATGAAATATCCAGTAAATAGACAAAATTAGCCAGAAGGCAATATTTCTATACCTTTCAGTTAAGGGATAACAAATGATGATATTTTTAAATCTCTAACTTCTTGAATAAGTTGGGTATTTTCGTGTTTATAAATAAGCTGTTTGTTGTGCCTTTAACTTGAATAATTAATACAAGCAAGATGCTTGTGCTACTGTAACTTCAGGTTTTTTAATTATACAGTTTAGCTGCACATCAGCTTAAACCTTTAATTTGCACCAAGGCGGGCAGGATGCCCACCCCACAAGAGTTTCAATTTTAGATAATATGCAAGTTAAATGTCCAACAGCTTAATTCAAGATTGCTATATTGCTTTTATTTTAAAAATAGGCTAAGATATTAGGCTTGTAAAATTATATTGATATGATAAAATCAATAAAAATATCTATGAATCAGCTTAATTTTCAACGTGCTAATACTCTCAAAGCTGCTTATAATGCTTGTAGTTTAGAACCGCTAGAAGGTCCAGATATAGAAAAATACTATGTTGATTTATCAGCAGTGCGAAAATCTTCAGCCGTTAAGGGTGTAAGTACAATTTTGGATTTTCAGGAAGCTGGAAATTACACTACTATTTTATTTACCGGTCATCGTGGTTCAGGAAAAAGTACAGAGTTAAAAAGGATTCAAAATATCTGGGAGGAAAATTATCATGTGATTTATTTAGAAGTGAATGAAGAAACAGATATTAATGATGCTAATTTCACAGATTTATATTTAATAGTCATTAAACAAGTTGAATTTACTTTGCGGAAATTAGGTTTAAAATTTGATGAAAGACTATTAAAAAGTTTTGAGAATTGGTTTAAAGAAATTACTCAAGAAAATGAAGAGAGTGTAGAAAAATCTGTCAGTGTAGAATCAGAAGCCAGCTTGGGCGCAGACGCGCCATTTATTGCTAAATTAATGGTGAAGTTATTGGCACAGATTAAAGGATCTGATAAACAAAAAACGTCTATTCGTCAAACTTTAGAAAAAGATATTTCTCGACTTAAAGCAGATATTAACCTTTTACTAGATGACGCTTATGCTAAATTGCGGAAAAAGTATCCAGACTACAAGGGTTTACTAATTATTTTTGATAATTTAGATCGTGTTCCTCCTGGAGTTGCAGATCATTTATTTTTTGAATATGCGGCACAATTACAAGAACTGCATTGTACAATTATTTATACAGTTCCTATTTCGGTTTTGTGTTCGCCAAAAAATCCCCTATCTTTGTTTGATGGTAATCCTCATATTGTACCAATGGTGAATATTTACCAATTTGATCGGCAAAGTTCCCATTTACAAGATAATCAAACAGGACTGGAGGCATTAGCTAGTTTAATTGAAAAAAGGGTAGATATTGATGCTGTGTTTAATTCCCGTGATGAATTGCTAGAATTAGCAAAGGCTAGTGGTGGCCATGTACGTCAACTTATGCAAATCATGAGGGCTGCTTGTTTACGTGCCAGCACTAATGATCATGATAAAATTCAAGCTGAAGATATTGTTTATGCTGTCAAACAACAACAATTTAGTTTTGAAAGATTTATTCCCAATGACCATTATCCATTGTTAGTGCAAGTTTGTATTAATAAAGATGTGAGTAAAGATGATATTGGACAGTTAATGCTGTTTAATACTTCGGTTTTAGAATATAACGGTGATAACCGATGGAATTATCCTAACCCAGTGGTAATGCAAAATGAATTTTTCAGACAAGCACTGGCAGAAATTACAGCCTGATTTTAATTTTGAATTGGGGCAATTTATCGCTTTGAATGAGGATATTTTTGCGGAATTGTTGACTTTCGTTGACTTTTCTGAAAAGTTAACTTTGGGATTTATTGAAATTAACTTTCCTACCGATGCAGAGTTATTAATTAATGCTTTAAAAACCGATTATAAATGTCAGGAAGTTCAGTTTGTAACTCTCAATTTTCCCGATCCGAATTTGCGATTTTTACGAGATGCAATTATTCAGGAATTGCCAAAAGTTGAAAAAGAAGCAAATAAAAAGTTAGTATTAATTATTCAAGGTTTAGAAAAATCTATTGGTCTTTCTGGGGAATATCCGCCAGTTTTACAAGATTTAAATTTTGTCCGGGATGCTTATAAAAAAACCGTACCTCATCCTATTTTATTTATTTTACCAGATTACGCTATTAATAGATTAGCTAAATTTGCTCCTGACTTTTGGGCTTGGCGTTCTGGTGTGTTTAGATTTAAAACTTTAGAAAAAACCAGAGAAAATGCCATTGCTCAAACTTTGCAAGCTGAAATCAAAATTGACAGAGTAGAACCACCGGAAAAGCAAGAAAGGATTGGGATTTTACAACGTTTATTAATGGAATATAAGCCTACCTGTGAGCAAGTAAATGATGGTAATTTACGCAGGTATGGGAATATTTTATTGGAGTTGGGAACAGCTTATATTAGTCAGCATCAACCGGAAATAGCGAGGGAATGTTTAGAGGAAGCTTTACAAATTGCGGAAAAATTAGCAGATGTAAATTTTAAAAGTCAGGTTTTAAATAAAATTGGTGATGCTTATAGTGAGGAAAGGAAGTTTGAAACAGCGATTGATTTTTATCAACAAGGGTTAGATATTGCCCAAGAATTAGAAAACCGTAATGGTGAAGGTTATGTTTTATTTAAATTAGGTAATGCTTATTTGAATTTACGGCATTTTTCAGCAGCTAGAAACTATTATCAACTCTGTCTAACAATTGATCAAGAATTAGATGATCATGATAACGAAGCTAGTACCTACCACCAGTTGGGAATTGTCGCCCAAGAAATGCGAGAATATGCCCAAGCACGGGAATTTTATCAACAAGCTTTAGCTATCCTTATCGAATATGGCGATCGCTATTCTCAAGCTAGTACCTACCACCAGTTGGGAAGAGTAGCCCAAGAAATGCGAGAATATGCCCAAGCACGGGAATTTTATCAACAAGCTTTAGCTATCTATATCGAATATGAGGATAGATATGAAACAGCTGGAACTTACCACCAGTTGGGAAGAGTAGCCCAAGAAATGCGAGAATATGCCCAAGCATGGGAATTTTATCAACAAGCTTTAGCTATCAAAATCGAATATGGCGATCGCTATTCTCAAGCTAGTACCTACCACCAGTTGGGATATATAGCCCAAGAAATGCGAGAATATGCCCAAGCACGGGAATTTTATCAACAAGCTTTAGCTATCTATATCGAATATGGCGATAGATATTCTCAAGCTAGAACCTACCATAATTTGGGATGTATAGCCCAAGAAATGCGAGAATATGCCCAAGCACGGGAATTTTATCAACAAGCTTTAGCTATCTTTATCGAATATGGGGATAGATATTCTCAAGCCTTAACTTATCAAAATTTAGGTATATTGGCACACTTACAGGAAAATGATCAAGAAGCGAGGGTAAATTTACAAACAGCATTAGATATATTTATTGAATATAACGACGAATATAGGGCGAATATTACGAGGGAGATTTTAGAGAAATTACCCCAATAAGCTCTTAAAAACTCACATTCCGCATAAGCGGAGAATAAAAAAATAATTATCTCCAAAAACATTGTTTGGTAAGGGTTTTCAGGATTTTAGTTCAAAGGAACTATAAAATGTTTATTAGGAATTTATCTCATTTATTGAGAATATTTTTGGAGTAAAGTTTGTACAACCCTGAATCTTTCGTGATAATTATTCAGAATTGGATTTTATCTGCGGAATGTGGGTTAAAAAAACATCTAAAATCAAAATTATTATACATTCGGATCTTCTAGCAGCAAATTAAGATTTTTGGCTGCATTAGCCAGCCGATTATCGCTAGTTGCTAGTAATAATTTCTCTCTCATTGCCAACTCTAAATAAGCTGCATCATAGGCAGCAAGATTATACTGTCTAGCTAAATCTAGAGTAGCGATAATAGTTTCATTTACAGGTATTAAATCAATAATAATAGGCAATTTCTGAAGCAGTTTTAAAGCTGTATCACTTTGTTCCCTTGTATTACGATTTCTTTTTTCGGCAACATACAAAACATTACTAATTTCTAACCAGAAAAAAGTAGGAACTATAGCCTGATTTCCAGTTACAAGTATATTGTAAACTGAATTAGCGTAACTATTATCTTCATCTGACAAACACCAACTTATGGCAACAGAGCAATCTAAAACAAATAACATTAATATCTTCTTCCTTCTTCTCTTGCTTCTCTAATGGATAATTCCCCCAGAGACATTTCTTGTTTTAATTCTTTTAATTGATTTTTAATTTCTAGTAATTCAGGTTCATTTATGATGGTGGCAACATTGCTAAATGAATTAATTTCTTTACCATTTAGACGAGCATGATTTTCAATTTGTTGCAGCATTAAAACAGATTTTTGCTGAATTATCTCATCTTCGGAACTTTTTATTTTTTCCGCTTCTGCTTGAATTACCTGTTGTAAAATTGTCTTAATTTCTGCCTGTAAAGAGTTACCATGTTTTTCGGCGCGAGTTTTTAAAGTCTCGATAATAATGGGATCTAAATCTTCTAAAATAATCTTAGTCATAGTTGAGTATTTACATTTCCATAAATTTGGCTCTTTGATAATATTTTAACATCTAAACTTTCCCAAATGCTTAAAAACAACTTAAAAAAATTCCGCTTCCTCAATACTTGCTTGAAAAAAACCATTATACTGTTCGCTTCCTAACCACCATCCTGCATTTATTTGGGAAGGAATAGTATAACCTTGAAAACTAGTTTCTTGAGAAAATGTACCACCAAAGGGTATATATTGCCAACTTTTATATGTGGTTTGATTTCCCCAACGTGGTAATTTTACTTCTAAAACTCTACCATTTTCATCAATGATAAAAGTGAGATTAACTGTTTCACCCTCAATATTGAAAGTTGCTTGAATTGTATTGTGATCAATAGCTTGCAAACTTACCTGATTTTGTGGTAATAAAGCAGATGGCAACCAGAATAATTCACCTGCAAATCTACCAATACTAGAACGGTTAATATCAGGATTTTCTTCTTTGACTAATGGGATTAACCCCCAAATTTTAAACTCTACTTTTGCTGAATTATTATAATAATAATCTGCTCCTTTAATATTAAAAAATTTATTACCCATTACTGCTTGCCAAACAAATCCTTTAGCAGTTAAAATTTCTGTAGCTTGCATGGGTAATTTTTTATCTTTACTAGGTTGAAAATAACCTTGCATTTTTAACTTCACACCAGTTGCTAAGGGTGTTCCCAAAGTAATAGCGTGTAAGAAATAACGTTGTACTGGTTCTGGTAAGTTATTAATTACATCTTGGGTAAATGGCTGTTTTTCTGTTTTGGTATTTTCCAGATTTTGCCAAATTTGATTAATATTGTTTTGCAGCATATTTTTTTAATAACGAACTACAGAGACACAGAGGATACAGAAAAAAATATTAGTAAGCTTTGAGTGTTAAGGAAGTAAAAATAGTAAGGGTTTAGCAATGCTAAACCCCTACAGTATACTGACTGATTACAAATCAATTTCAGCTTTTAACACCGTTGCATCATTGCTATGTGACACCTTAAAACCGAGTCTTTCACATACTTTTTGCATTCCTAAATTATCAGCTAAGATATCAGCAGAAATAGAGGATATTTTCTCGTTTTTACCTACTTCTATTAATCTCTTGACTAACTCTGTACCTAAACCATTACATTGATAGCGATCGCTCACCAGCATAGCAAATTCTGCCCCATCATTACCATGTAATTTACTCAATCTTCCTACGGCTAAAATTTCCGTTGCTTGAGTTTCTGGGTTGTGATGTTCTGCGACTAATGCCATTTCTCGATCATAGTCAATAAAACAAATTCTTGTCAGTCTTTCATGAGCTATTCTTTGACTTAATTTAACCATGTGAAAATACCGCAAATAAACACTTTCCTCTGATAGTGTTTTATGGAATTTTACCATTAATGGTTCATCTTCTGGACGGATCGGACGGATAGTAATTGGTGTACCATTTTTTAATGTCCAATCACTAACATATTGGTGAGGATAGGGACGAATTGCTAATTTTGGTAATTCCGTTTCTCCTACATCAGCAGAATGTAAAACTATTCTACCATCTAATGCTATTAAACCACCAGGATGATCAGGAGAGGGAGGAATAGCTAATAAAGGATTAATATCTATTTCTTTAATCGCTGGTTGTTCAACTACCAAATGACTAAATACTACTAACAATTCCTCCAAAGCTGCCATATCTATACTTTGTCTACCCCGCACTCCTTTTAAAGCTTTGTAGATTTTAGTTTGTTCCATCATTCGCCGTGCTAGGGTACTATTTAAAGGTGGTAAAGCAATGGCGCTATCTTGGAAAACCTCGACTAATTCTCCCCCAGCACCAAATAATAATACTGGTCCAAACTGCGGATCTAAACTACTACCAATTATCAATTCATAACCGCTAGTTTTGACCATTTGCTGCACGGTTACGCCTAAAAAATCTTCTAGTTTGGCTTTTTGTAATACCGAAGTTTCTATTAAATGATAAGCTCTTTTTACAGCTTCGGCATTTCGCAAATTTAACTGTACTCCCCCCACATCTGTTTTATGGGTAATGGTTTGAGAATACAATTTTAAAACCACGGGATAACCGATTTTCTCCGCACATTCTACTGCTTCTTCTGCACTCTTAGCAATACTTCCAGCGACAACTGGAATACCATAAGCAGCTAATATTTCTTTAGATTCAAACTCTGTTAAAATCGTTCTTCCTGCTTTTCTGGCATCGTTAATAATGGTTTCCACCAATGCACAATCACGGGTATTTGTATCACATTCTAAACTTGGTAATACCGGAGTTTCATAAATACCCTTGAGGTTATAGCTATACTGCCACATATAGCTAAATATCCGCGCTGCTGTATCGGGATAAGCATAAGTAGGAATACCTTGACGGTTAAGAATTTGTTTTCCTTCTGCCACATCTTCCCCACCCATCCAACTAGCTAAAATTGGTTTATTCGCCATTTGGGAATAGGGTTTTAATTCCTCAGCAATTTTTGTCGGATCGGTCATAGCTTGGGGTGTTAAAATTACTAATAACCCATCACTATTAGGATCTTTAGCTGCAATTTCTAAAGCTTTTGTATAACGTTGAGGATCGGCATCTCCTAAAATATCAATCGGGTTATTATGACTCCATTGTGGTGGTAAAATTTCATTCAAAGAATTAATGACTTCTTGGGAAATTGGTGCGAGTTTGCCTTTACTTTCTATTAATGTATCGGTGGCTAAGACTCCAGGACCACCAGCATTAGTTAAAATTGTTAAATGTGGACCTTTGGGGCGCGGTTGTTTTGCTAATACTTCTGACATATCAAATAAATCAGAAATACTATCAACTCTTAATACTCCACATCTTCTAAATGCAGCATCTAAAACAGCATCACTTCCTGCTAATGAACCTGTATGAGAAGCGGCCGCTTTTGCTGCTGCTGCGGTACGACCGGCTTTAATAACAATTATCGGTTTTGTTAATGCTACTTCTCTCGCTGCGGATAGAAAAGAACGCGCATCACCGATGGATTCCATATAAATTACAATACTTTTTGTATTGGGGTCATCTCCCAAATAATAAATTAAGTCTCCCCAACCTATATCTAACATTGAACCGATAGAAACGAAGGCACTAAAACCAACGTTTTCCTGTAAACTCCAATCTAGAATTGATGTACATAAAGCACCGCTTTGACTGAGGAAACCTACGTTTCCTGGTTGTGCCATTTTACTAGCAAATGTGGCATTTAAACCGGAAATTGGACTCATAACTCCTAAACAGTTTGGTCCAATAATTCTAATTTTTCCTTTGTGTGCTATGTCGAGAATTTCTTTTTCTAAAGCTATTCCTTTTTCTCCTGCTTCTTTAAAACCAGCCGAGATAATTATTGCCCCTTTAATTCCAGCTTGCACACAATCAGTAATAATTTGTGGTACTGTAGGCGCAGGGGTAGCAATTACCGCTAAATCTATTTTTTCAGGAACATCAAAAATAGTAGGATAGGCTTTAATTCCTAATACACTATTGTGCTTAGGATTGATAGGAAAAACTGTTCCATTAAACGGATTTGTAATTAAATTCCAAAGTAAAGTTCTACCCACACTTCCAGGTTTTTCACTAGCACCAATAACAGCAACGGTTTGAGGTGCAAAAATCGCGTCTAAGGGGTTTAGTCTCTCAGTTTGTAGGATGTCGTAAGCTTTGTCTGGGTTTCGTGTGATAGATGCTTGCATAATTACTCCTTAATTAGTTATTAGTCATTAGTTATTAGTCATTAGTTGTTTTTTACAATTACCAATTACCAATTACCCATTACCTATTTTCATTGTTATTGCATGAATATATTGTGATCTTGATCAAGAATTTGCATGATTTTTGAAAGTGCAGTGGTAATGCCTTTTTGTGCTGTTGGTGAAATGCGATCGCACAATTCAAAATTCTCTCCTGGGACTGTAATTAACCAGGCTTCTGGACAATAATTATACAGGTATTGAGACAAATAAAGCAATGATTCTGGATTCAATATATGTCCATTTATTTCTTTACCCATCGCTGGTAATAAAGATTCTACCTGTACATCCTCAGTTTGGCAATTAACACCAGCATCAACAAAAATTACTATATTTGTCTGGGCTAAATTTGCAGCTAATTCTGGTGTTAATTGATGAACACCATAGGATTTGACATTGGATAAATGCCATGATTGAATAGTATTTGCTATTCGTTGTCCAATGGCATCATCACCACGTAAATCATTACCATAACCAATTACTGTTGTTGTGATCATTATTCGTTAGGAAGATTGAAAAAGTCTTGATCTAATATTTGTTCTAGGGAAAAAGGGCAAATATTTGGATATTCATTTTCTGGAGGAATACGCACACCAAAAGAGGCTTTTTTCCCTTCTTGAATGGCTAAATTACGCCCGTCAGGATAGGCTCTTTCTAATGCTGTTTCTAAATAGGATTTCAAAGAAGGAGTATTTTTCAGAGCAATTAAAATCCGTTGACGATTTTCAATGATGGAACGATACCAACTTTGTGTCATGGAATCAGGAGCATCATGTTGTACCATCAGTTTTAGTAGATGTGCCAATAAAACCATTAAGTTACTTTCTAATGCTCTTTTTTCTGATTTCCCCAACTCTTTAAGCTCCTCAATTAAATGTTCAATATCTAATGAGTTAAATTGTTTGGTTTCTAAGGAGTTAATCGTTTGTTCAATCCACAGTTGAAAATCTTGTTCATAAAGATTTAACGAGTTATTAGACTGTTGTTGTTCTAATTGTTGTTTCACTAACTTCTCCTTTTTAATCTTGAAGTTCTATTAGTCATTTTATCATATATGTTATGAAATTAAGGACGTTTTTTGGCAACCACGGGGGTTTGCCCCTACATTAACAAGCGTCACAAGTTCTGCAAGAGTTACGAATCCAACCAAAACCAACGCGATCGCCTATTTTTAATGAAGTCACATCTTCTTTAATTTTTGTTACTTTTCCCACCACTTCATAGCCAGCAACTAAGGGAAATGTACTCACATTCCAGTCATTATCTCTCATGTGAATATCGGTATGACACAAACCATTATGAGTCACTTCAATTTCAATATCTTGACGACCTAATTCTGCGGTTTTATACTCCCATTTCTCTAGGTTCTCTCCTTGTTTCAAAGCTGCATAACTTGAGAATTTTTCATTTAGTGTCATAAAAGCTGATCCTATATTATGATTATGTTTTTAATTTTCTTTAATGTTCCCACACCTATCTAATATCTCAACCTGACAACATAATAAATTATACGAAAATTAAAAGTTCTTAATACAAATGGTTATTCATACCAAGGAAAATTTTGTTCTCGTTAGCAACAGATTAATTTTTTTTAAAATAGCATCAAAACTTGAGGAATTTGTGAAGAAACTCCACAAAAACAAACACAAACTTATGTTAATAATAAATGTGATTTATAGATTATTGGTTGTATAATCAATTGCGGTAACTGAATAAAGACAGTTAAAAAAATTTAGATAAGTTGTGAGGCTGTTTTATGCCTGAAGTCAATTTTCAACAGCCAATTAATAGTGCTGCTACTATTGTAAAAGAATACGCAGTGGGGAAACGAGACTTTGAAAGAGCAGAATTAAGTGATGCTAATCTACAAGATGTTGACTTAAAAGGATCTAATCTTAGTTATGCTGATTTAAGTACAGCTAACCTTAGCGGTGCTAATTTACGCGGTTGTGATCTTAGCTACGCTGATTTGAGTCAAGCTAATTTACAGAATGCAGATTTGCGGGGTGCAATGTTGTTTTCTGCGAATCTACGTCAAGCTGACTTGCAGGGAACCCATTTAGAGAATGCTGACTGTAACCATAACACCCATTTTCCCCACAACTTTGACCCAATGCAAGCGGGGATCAAGATGAGCGAATAACAGTATACATACTAAGGCGGCTATATCAGCCGCTTTTTTTTATACAACTAAAAGATCCCCGAATTCTCAAAGAATTTGGGGATCTATAAGATAATGTAATTAATCTCGACAAATTTGATTTACCACATTTCCATCTTTATTCACCAATTCTATCAATAAAGGCATTTGTCCCACCGCATGAGTAGAACAACTCAAACAAGGATCAAAAGCCCGAATACCAGCCTCTACCCGGTTTAACATTCCCTGTTGAATATCACTACCATTGACAAAATGACGGGCAATTTGGGCAACTGTACGATTCATTGCTAAATTATTTTGACCAGTAGCAATAATCAAATTTACCTTTGCCATCAAACCATTTTCATCAACTTTATAATGATGGAATAAAGTCCCCCTTGGTGCTTCACTGACACCCACAGCTTCTAATTGATTAATACCAGCTTCCGCCCGCAAACGAGTTGATAAAATATCTGGGTCATCCAGTAAAATTTCAATGTGTTCAATACAAGCCAAAATTTCAATTAACCGTGCATAGTGATAAAAGAAAGAAGATTTAACAGTACCAGTTCCATGACTGCGAAATTCTTTTAATTCTTTATCTGCTAACGGTGTACCAATGTGGCTACAAACATTCAACCTTGCCAATGGTCCAACGCGATACATTCCACTATCTAAACGGCAATGATCGCTTGTATCAGGATAACCTAAAGGACGATAGTAAGGAGATTTTAAATAAGAATCAGCTTGCACAGCTTCACCGATAAATTCAGGATAATTAGCAGCATCTAATTTATCAGCAACAATATTTCCTGCACTATCAACAAAGCGGATATGTCCATCGTATGTTTCCCATAGACCATCAGGAGTCACTAAACCCATAAATAAACTAGGAAAATTACCAAAAGTTTGCGCTTCTTTTTCGTAATCTTTTAGTAAACCTTTAAATAAATCTATGGCATTTAAAACCGTGGTTTTTGCTTCAGGAATGCGGTTTTGAATATGAGTGCGATTTTCTTGGGTTAAAGGATCACTGACACCACCAGGAACTGCCCAAGAAGGATGGACTTTTTTACCTCCTAATAGTTCAATAATTTCCTGTCCAAATTGCCGTAAACGAATACCACCTCTAGCTAATTCTGGGTCGGCTGCTATCAAACCAAACACATTTCTGTTTGCTGGTTCGCTGTCCATTCCTAATAATAAATCTGGGGCGCTAAGGTGAAAGAAACTCAAAGCATGAGATTGGACAATTTGCCCTAAATTCATTAACCTGCGTAATTTTGTCGCGGCTTTGGGGATAGTGACAGCCAGTATTTGATCACCTGTTTTTGCTGATGCCAATAAATGACTTACTGGACAAATACCGCAAATTCTTGCAGTAATTCCAGGCATTTCTGGGAAAGGACGACCCACACAAAACTTTTCAAAACCGCGAAATTCTGTCACATGAAACCGCGCATCATTTACTTGACCGTCATCGTCTAAATAAATACTAATTTTGGCGTGGCCTTCTATTCTCGTAACCGGATCAATAACGATTTTTTTCATATTATTTGGGAATTGGGAATTGGGAATTGGGAATTGGGAATTGGGAATTGGGAATTGGGAATTGGGAATTGGGAATTGGGAATAAATAATTATCTATTCACTGTCACCAGTCACCAGTCACCAGTCACCAGTCCCCAGTCCCCAGTCCCCAGTCCCCAGTCCCCAGTCACCAATCACCTAGAGATCATAAACCCTAGCTTCTTCGGTTTCTGGAAACTCTTCACAGTATTCTTCAAAAGCTGTTTTTAAAGGTTTCATTGCCCGTTGGTGGGCTATTTCCGCTTGTATTTCTTCTACCACATCCCAAGCGGCTGCACATTCGGGGGAATTAATTCCTTTTTCTGAACAAACAAGACGAGCTTTTCTAATTTCATCTTGTAATTCTTGTTCTAACAAAATTGCATGGGGTTTTTCTAAAGCACTGCTGCCAGCTAAGATGTCAGTTAATGAGATTATTCCTATTAATTCGCCACTAATTACCGGCGCACGATGTAAACGATAATTAGCAAATAATCTGGCTACATATTCTAAACCTAGTTCGGGATTGACGACAATACAAGGTTTAGTCATAATCTCATAAACACGGATTTTATTTGTATCTTTCCCGTAGGCTATGACTTTATAAACAATGTCGCTTTCAGTTACAATTCCATAAGCATCTTGATCATGACGACGATCTACAATTAACGCCCTCCAGTCTCTAGCTTTCATTAAATCAATTGCTTCTTTAGCTGTAGCAGAACCGCGAATCATTGCTACATCTTTTGTCATTACATCTGCTGCTTTTAACATAATTCACCTCGGACTAAATTGAAAATTGAAAATTGAACATTGAAAATTGAACATTGGATTACCCAAATTTAATCATTTCCCGTCCTTCCATTACTGGTATTTCTCCTTTTAATAATGGTTCAAGTGCCGCACGAATGCGAGGGGCTGAAGGAGGACAACCGGGTAAATAAATATCAACTGGTACTATGTAATGAACGGGTACAACTTTATCAATTAAGGGTGGAACAATACCAGGTGAATGGGGTATTTGTTGATTAACATCTGCACCTTCAATATAAGCTAATTGCAGACTCACATCTGCATTTCCTGTTGGGTTACGCATAGCGGTTACATTTCCAGTAACAGCGCAATCTCCAAAGGAAATAATTGTTTTGGTGCGTTTCCTAATTTTGTGGACCAATTCTAAATGTTCTTCGTTAGCGATCGCCCCTTCAACTAATACCACATCCACGCCTTCGGGATATTCTTTAATATCAGCAATGGGACTATAAACTACATCAACTTGGGCAGCTAAATCTATCAACCATTCATCCAAATCTAAAAAGGACATATGACATCCAGAACATCCACCTAACCATACTGTTGCTAATTTTATTTTATCCATCTTTGTACCTTTTTATTTTTTATTTGTTACTTGTAAGTAATATTTTCCATTCTTTCACAACATTAATTGGAACTGAAATATCAATAGACTTCGCACCAGGTAAAGGTATTGCCAAATTTAAAGGTTCGGTCGGTAATTGGGGCAATATTTCAGTGAAATTATATTGACCAATTGTGGGCGCTGGTGCTTCATCTAAAAATATATCAGGAGCGTTCCAAATTTGACCAGTTTTTGAGGTAATTCTTAACGGTTGGGGGTGAATTAATTCCGCAGAACCAGGAAAACCAACTAAGCGCAAATTAATATTAGATGTTTGCCCAGAGTAAACTTGTTTAAACAAAACAACTTGCCAAACTTTACCTAAGTGATCATCTAATTTTGTTTGTGAGCGATAAAGAACTTCTCCTGGAGTTTCTTCTATTTGCGTAACAACAGCAATTGCAGTCTGGAAGGTGAAACTTCCTAAACCCAGGAATATCAATGTTGTCAATATCCCCAGGAATAGCAACCGTAAAAAGATGTTGCCAATACGGTTTAACATTGGTTTTACCTCCTGGTAATTGGTAGGAAATATTCCCCGATACCCAACCTTCTAAACATTCCATTGTTTTTTCTCTCTGGCAGTGACTAAAAATTCAATTTTGCCTCGATCATGTACCATTTCTCCCACACTAGAACCTTGATAGAACAGCGCACCTGTAGGACAGGCATTTACACACTTACCACAAGAAGTACAAGTTTGAGAAGTTCCCCAAGGCTGATTTAAATCAGTAATTACGTGAGATTTTGATCCTCTACCTGCCATGTCCCAAGTATGTGCGCCTTCAATTTCATCACACACACGA
Source organism: Sphaerospermopsis sp. FACHB-1194 (assembly GCF_014696235.1). Classification (NCBI taxonomy): domain Bacteria; kingdom Bacillati; phylum Cyanobacteriota; class Cyanophyceae; order Nostocales; family Aphanizomenonaceae; genus Sphaerospermopsis; species Sphaerospermopsis sp. FACHB-1194. Next base: position 38,974 of record NZ_JACJPU010000001.1, read on the forward strand.
ACACAGCGAGTACAAAGCACACAACGATTATGATCTATGCCAAATCTATCATGAGAAGTATCAACAGAACGTTTAGGATTTTGATATTCTAAACGTACATGATCCATGCCCATTTCTATGGCTAAATCTTGTAATTCACAATTGCCATTAGCAACACAAACAGAACAAATATGATTACCTTCGGCAAATAACATTTCGATAATTGTCCGGCGGTATTTTTGGAGGCGATCGCTATTTGTATTCACCTCCATTCCTTCAGAAACTTTGGTAACACAAGCTGGTAAAAGTCTATTCATACCAGCAATTTCTACCAAACACAAACGACAAGCACCCACATCTCCCACACCTTCTAAATGGCAAAGTGTAGGAATATGTATACCCGCTTCCTGTGCTGCTTCTAGTAAGGTTTCATCCTCACGGGCGCTAATCATTTGCCCGTTAATTGTTAATGTTTTTACTGTCATACGAATTTTAGATTTTGCAATTAGTAACTATCAATTGTCAATTGTCAATTATCAATTATCAAAGCTAAATACTCATCTCGAAAATATCGCAAAGTGCTAAAAACTGGATTTGGTGCAGACTGTCCTAAACCACATAAACTGGTATATTTCACCATGTCACACAATTCTTCTAATAATTGCAAATCAGCTTGTGCAGCTTTACCATCACCAATCTTCACTAATAAATCATGGAGTTGCACAGTTCCCACCCTACAAGGAATACATTTTCCACAGGATTCATCCATACAAAATTCCATGAAAAATCTCGCCACATCTACCATATTTGTGGTTTGATCCATGACAATCATCCCACCAGATCCCATCATTGATCCCAAAGCAGTCAATGATTCATAATCTACAGGTGTAGCAAATTTTGACGCAGGTATACATCCCCCGGAAGGTCCTCCAGTTTGTACTGCTTTAGCAATACCACTATCAGGAACACCACCACCCATTTCTTGAACAATTTCCTCTAAAGTTGTCCCCATAGGTACTTCTATTAACCCTGTATTGCGGATTTTTCCAGCTAGTGCAAAAACCTTTGTCCCTTTACTTTTTTCTGTGCCAATACTCGCAAACCATTCCGCACCATTTCTCATAATTGGTGCAATATTCGCAAAGGTTTCTACATTATTAATTAAGGTGGGATAACCCCATAAACCAGATTCCGCCGGATAAGGTGGCCGGGGGTGAGGAACACCACGTTTACCTTCAATAGAAGCCATTAATGCTGTTTCTTCACCACAAACATACGCACCTGCACCAATACGAATTTCTATTTTAAAATCAAAGGGTGATTCAAATATTTGTGACCCTAAAAGTCCTAATCTTTGGGCTTGGCGAATAGCAGTTTCTAATCTTTTAATAGCGGTGGGATATTCTGCCCTCACATAAATATAACCTTGACTTGCCCCCACAGCATAAGCAGCGATCGCCATTCCTTCTAATACTCGATGAGGATCACTTTCTAATACACTCCTGTCCATAAATGCACCGGGATCACCTTCATCCGCGTTGCAAATAACAAACTTTTTCTCACCTTGAGATTTTGCCACTGTCGCCCATTTTAAACCTGTGGGATAACCAGCACCTCCCCTTCCTCTTAACCCACTTTTAGTAATAGTTTCTACTACTTCAGTAGGTTTCATTTCTCTTAGCACTTGGTAAAGGGCTTGATAACCATTTTCCACAATGTAAGATTGAATCCTATCCGGGTCAACTTTACCACTATTTTCTAACACAATGGGTAATTGTTTAGTAAAAAATGGTTGGCTCAAATCTTGCTGTTTTAAATCTGTTTCCTTACCCTGTACAGCCTCAATCACTTTTGCTGCATCCTCTGGGGTAACTTGTTCATAAAGTTTCGTTTCTTTGTTGTTTTCTTGATCCACCTGAACTAAAGGACCTTGACAACAAAGCCGCATACAACCCACACCAGAAACATGAATTTCATCCTCTAAACACGCAGCTTTTACAGATTTTTCTAAGTTATCTTTCACCATTTGAGAACCAGAAGACAAACAACCCGCAGCAGTACAACAACGAATCTGTACAGGTTTCGCCTGAGAACGTTCTATTCTGGCAATTTCTAATAATTCATTTAGTTCCATTCTGCCATTCTCCCACTTTTTCACAAACTGTTTCTGAAGTTTGATTTCCTAAAACAGCACCATCAAAAACTACCGCCGGTGCAATACCACAAGCACCTAAACATCTTGCAGTTAACAGGGAAATTTCCCCATCAGGTGTTGTATCTCCAGCTTTAATTTTGGTGGTATTTTCTAAACTTGTTAAAATCTCCTGTGCGCCTTTTACATAACAAGCAGTACCTGTACAAACTACACAATTATGTTTACCTTTGGGCGCAAGGGAAAATAAATGATAGAAAGTTGCTACCCCATAAACCCGACTGGGTGGTAATTTTAATTGGTGGGCAATGTACAACAATAAATCTAGTTCTAAATAACCGAATAATTCTGAAGCCCGATGGAGAATTTCAATCAGTGCATCTTGTTGATATTGATGCCGTTTGATAGTTGCGTCCAACATTTTCAAACGTTTATCTCCACTCGGATGATTCTTAGGAGGTGAATCTGTAGTTTTCATAAGTATTGATAATTGTTGATTGATTGGTAATTGGTAATTGGTAATTGGTAATATTTAAAAATCTTCCCTATTCCCTATTCCCTATTCCCTATTCCCTATTCCCTATTCCCTCAAAATGTATAATATACACAGAACAAGGTGCATGATGTAAAACATAATTACTAACACTACCGATTAAAAATTCGGTGATTCCAGACAGTCCACGTCGTCCAATCACAATCAAATCCGCATTCCATTCTTTGGCAAAGTTACAAATTACTTTACCCGGACTACCAACATTTTGCGAAAATTCAGTATTAATGTTCTCAGAATTTGCTTGGGCGCAGAATTTTTGTAACATTTCCAAACCCTCGTCTTTACGCACTTCCAGCTTTTGCAAGTACCTTTTCATGCTGTCATCACCCCAGCCTGGATAGTAATCCATCTGAGAAATAACCATTACATCATGAATGCCGTCTTCATCAGGTGATAAAACGTGCAATAGCATTAATTTGGCTGATGTTAACCTTGCTAAAGACAGGGCTTGTTCAAAAACTTGCTTTCCCATGTCCGAGCGATCCAATGCAACTAAAATTTTGTTAAACATCGCTACCCCCATCTTAGCTCGCCAATTATTGAAAATAGCTCTTTCTGCTTTCTAGATTCTTGGTTAGTCAAAATATGTTTATTTCATTTGGATTTCTTGACACTAATCTTCACAATTCGTTAATTTTTCACACCTGCCCTGTGACTTGGTTTTACACTTATGCTTATAGGCAAACAATTTGAGGAACTTGTGAGGATAGATTATAGGACTTACGCAAGATATGACTAAAAACCTTATTCTTGCGTAGGGGTAATTCATGAATTACCCCTACTTTCGTTCCCTTTTGCGTAAGTCCTGGATTATTGGTAATTCAGTCAGTATTCATCTGAGAAATTGGTTAATTACAGCAGGAGTCAGGAGTAAAACTGGCTTTGTGTATAGGTTTTAATTTAGATTCTGTACCGTATGGCTAACGCCACGCTACTCTATCGGCTGACTCTCACGGCGAAGCCTCATTGATCTGCAATCTGCTGTATCCAATAGGTATGTTTGGCGTAAGCCTGAAAAAGCTGACTACTGAGGGCTGTTAGCTGAATGCTTACTGATAATCAAAGCAATTTACAGGCTAGTATTTATATTTAATTTATATTTAATTTATATTTAATTTATATTTAATTTATATTTAATTTATATTTAATTTATATTTCATCATCTACTGATTTATCAATTATTCTGACTTGTTGCCACCGAATTATTACAGAATATATATTTTCAGCTTGATATAAATTTATATTTCTACATCAATGTTACTATGTTACTATTTAATGTATAGAGTTAAACTTGTTTAAATTATATCTAGGAAAACATAATTTAATATTAAGTTGTTTTCCACTATTACCAGCTTTTAAAGCTACTAGATTAGGGAAGCTTTTAATATGAAGATTTTAGTGATCGAGGATGACCAGTTAAATGCCTATGCACTTACCACCTTTCTCACTGAGCAAAATTATGCAGTAGAAGTGGCCAATGATGGTGATGCAGGCTGGGATTTAGTCGAAACTTACGACTATGATTTAATTCTTTTAGATGTTATACTACCCAAAATGGATGGTATTAGTTTATGTAAGAAAATCCGCTCTAGTGGTCGGCAAGTACCGATTTTATTATTAACAGGATGTGATAGCTCTCACGATAAAGCCATTGGCTTAGATGCAGGTGCTGATGATTATGTAGTTAAACCTTTCAATCAAGAAGAACTTATAGCTCGTGTTAGGGCATTATTAAGACGGGGAAGCATCGCTTCACAACCTGTATTAGAATGGGGTAACTTAAGATTAGATCCCAGTAGTTGTGAAGTAATATATCAGCAGAATCTCCTCTCACTCACACCAAAAGAGTATGCTTTGTTAGAACTCTTGATGCGAAATAATCGCCGAGTCTTTAGCTGTGGCATGATTTTAGAGCATCTTTGGTCCTATGAAGACACACCGGGAGAAGAAGCCGTTCGCACCCACATTAAAGGTTTACGTATGAAGCTAAAATCAGTGGGAGCGCCTCACGATTTAGTAGAAACAGTATATGGTATTGGTTATCGTCTTAAACCCCAGGAAGATGAAGGAAAGCAATTAGGAAACAGGGGAAATAAAAAGACCAAAGAAACAGGAGAAACAGGGGTATTAAAGGATCAGAAAAGCAATTTAAAATCTCAGCAAACTCTGACAGCTATTGGGGCAATTTGGCAGCGATTTCGTGGACGGGTAGAGGAACAAGTTACTATCATAGAACAGGCAGTACAACAAATTGTAAATTCAAGCTTAAACTCAAGCTTAAACTCAAGCTTAAACTCAGAAGTGCAAACTGAAAATTCATCACTTGCGCTATCACAGGCTATTAAAGAAGCCCACACTTTAGCGGGATCTTTAGGCACTTTTGGTTTACCTAATGGTTCAGAATTAGCGAGAAAAATTGAGAAATTACTCAAATCTGGTAAAACCCTAACTACAAGTGATACAACCAATCTCAAAAATTGGGTTAAATTACTCCGTCAAGAAATTGATAGCAAAAATCAGGAAAATCTACCCTGCCATAATAATAAGCATAAACATTCTTTAAATTTACCACAACCATTAGACCAAACAACCACTAAAGCCAAAATATTAGTCGTAGATGATGACCCACAAATTTTAGCATTATTACAAACATTACTTACACCTTGGGGAATGGAAATTATTCCACTTAATTATACCCTGCATTTTTGGCAAACTTGGCAAAGCGTCCAGCCAGATATGCTAATTTTAGATATAGAAATGCCTGGTACAAATGGGATTGAATTATGTCAAATGATTCGCAATGATCCCCAAGGTAGTGAACTACCAATTTTATTTCTTACTGTCCATAACGATGTCGAAATAGTGAATCAAGTTTTTAGCGCAGGTGCTGATGATTTTGTCAGCAAACCCATCATAGAATCGGAGCTAGTTAACCGCATTATTAACAGATTAGAACGGGTGAAACTGTTAAGAAGAATGGCGCAAAATCGAAATAAGCAAGTTAATAACCTAGAAAATCAAAGTAGATTTATTCAGGAAAGTTATCACAATTTAGTAGAAGTTTATCCAGAAGCAATTTTGATTGTCAGTCAAGATAAATTTGTCTTTGTCAACAGTGCCACAGTGAAACTTTTTGGTGTTACATCAACAGCAGAATTATTAGGTAAGAAATTTATTGACTTTGTACATCCCGATTTTCAAAGGGAAATGAACAAAGAACTGCAAAATATCCAAATCAATAAACAATCAATTTCCTTGCATGAAGTTAAGTTTATCAGATTAGACGGTAGGAAAATTCATGTAGAAATAGTGGTTGCTTCTCTCACCTACCAAGGTCAATCAGCAGCCCAAATATTTGCTCGTGATATTACTCAACGCAAGCAAACAGAATTAGCACTGCACAAAGCTAAAGACGAACTAGAATTAAGAGTAGCAGAACGTACAGCCGAGTTAATTACTGTTAATCACCAATTACAATCACAACTCGATGAAAGACGACGGACACAGGAAGCCCTGCGAATTTCTCAAACTCGATTTGAAGGCATTTTAAGTATAGCTGATGATGCCATTATTTCTATTGATAGTAATCAAAAAATTACTTTATTTAATCAAGGTGCAGAAAAGATTTTTGGCTACTCTGCTCAAGAAGTGCTAGGAGAAAAACTAGATTTACTCTTACCTATGCGCTTTGCTGAACAACATCGCCATCATGTATCTGATTTTGGTAAATCTTCAGGTTCTGCTCGCAGAATGGGAGAAAGAAGAGAAATATTTGGTTGCCGCAAAGATGGTACTGAATTTCCCGCAGAAGCTTCTATTTCTAAATTAGAAGTGGGTGAAGAATGTGTTTACACAGTAATATTGCGAGATATAACTGAACGTAGACAAGTGGAAAAAATGAAAGATGAATTTGTCTCTGTTGTTAGTCATGAATTGCGTACTCCCCTAACATCAATTCACGGATCTTTAGGAATGTTAGCTAGTGGTTTATTACCAACAGATTCAGAACAGGGTAAACGCTTGTTGCAAATAGCCACTGATAGCACCGAGCGTTTAGTAAGATTAATTAATGACATTCTCGACATTGAGCGCATCGAGTCGGGTAAAGTCAAAATGGAACGGGAAACTTGTAATTCAGAAGATTTAATTAACTCGGCTGTGAATATTATGCAGCCTCTAGCCAATAAAGCTGGGGTAAAATTATCTATTTCTAGTGTATCTGTAAAACTCTGGGCTGATCCGGATCGGATCATTCAAACTTTAACAAATTTGTTGAGTAATGCGATTAAATTTTCCACATCTGGGGCTACAGTTTCCTTGCTGACAGAATTAAAAGAAAATGAGGTGCTGGTGACAGTTACAGATACTGGACGGGGAATACCATCTGATAAGTTAGATAGTATTTTTGAACGATTTCAACAAGTTGATTCTTCAGATTCACGCAACCACGATGGTACTGGTTTAGGGTTAGCGATTTGTAAGAGTATTGTACAGCAGCACGGCGGACAAATCTGGGTAAAAAGTTTGTTAAACAAAGGTAGTAGTTTTTATTTTACATTGCCAATTGGCCAGATTGATCAAACACTTGAATTAGAAAATTTAGCCACTGAAGAAACTGAAGAAATTATCATTAATAATCAGCATTCTCCTTTGGTTTTAGTTTGTGATGATGATGCGGTAATTCGTAGTGAATTAAAAAACTTATTGGAACAAGGGGGATATCGGGTAATTACAGTAGATAGTGGTGAAGAGGCGATCGCTCAAGCCGTTGCTCAACATCCCGATGTCATTGTATTAGACTTAGTCATGCCCGGTATGAATGGCTGGGAAACAATGGCACTATTAAAGAAACGTCCAGATACTCAGGATATACCAATTGTGATTTGTAGTGTCTACAAACCCAATAAAAATAATCAACCCAGTGCTAATTTTGTTGATTGGTTAAGCAAGCCAGTAGAGGAAAATTCCCTGTTAAATTCCTTGAGAAAAGTTGTATCTGAACCTTCTCGCAAAGTTAAGATTTTAATTGTTGAAGATGATCATGATTTGGCAGATTTATTAGCAACTTTGTTTGCTAGACATGATATTGAAACTTTCCTGGCTAAAACTGGTAGAGAAGCTATTCATCTCAGTCAAAAGGTAAATCCTGATTTACTAATTCTTGATTTAATCTTGCCAGAGAGTGATGGTTTTACAGTTGTAGATTGGTTAAAACAACATAATCAACTTTTTAGTATTCCCGTAGTTGTTTATTCTGCTAAGGATTTGGATGATTCGGAACGCCATCGACTAAAATTAGGACATACAGAATTTTTGACTAAAGGAAGAGTTACTACCCAAGAATTTGAACAACGGGTGATGGATCTGCTACAAAGAATTACCCATAATCATTAGTCAAGAGTCAGATCGGGAAAATGATGTTACAATCAACATCAGTATCTCACATTCCCAATCTAAAATCTAAAATCTAAAATCTAAAATCTAAAATCCAAAATTTATCAGGGGATAGAAATTATGAACAAAAAGCGAATTTTAGTAGTTGATAATGAGCAGTATATTCAAGAAGTAGCCAAAATTTGTTTAGAAACTGTTGCAGGTTGGGAAGTGCTGACAGCTAGTTCTGGGAAAGAGGGAATAGTACAAGCAGAAAATCATCAACCAGATGCTATTTTACTAGATGTCATGATGCCAGATATGGATGGAATTGCTGCTTTTGCAAATTTACAAGCAAATCCAAATACAAAAGAAATTCCTGTGATTTTGTTAACTGCCAAAATTCAAGCCGCTGATCGTCGTCGCTATGCTCAGTTAGGTATGAAAAGTGCGATCGCCAAACCATTTAATCCTCTAGAATTAGCCGGTCAAGTAGCATCTGCCTTGGGTTGGAATTTGGAAAATTAAAACAATTAATTATATCAACTATTGATTTACTCTTATTTCCTTAGCTGAATCTTAACTATAAGTGTTTTCAATCAGAGACTAAGTGAAATAATTGAATTTAATTGAGGAATGAACTTAGGGGAGGTTTTTAACATTGAATGAAACAATTATCAATTATCAATTGTCAATTATCAATTAATAACGACATTGCGTGTAAATGCAATTCCTTTTCCTCAACAGGTGAAAGATAATATTTAAACCATTGACTCGCTAATCTTCCTACTTCCTCCATAGCACCAGGTTCGCTAAACTTGTGACTAGCTTCAGGAATAATTTCTAATTGTTTATGCTGAGTGGGAATTTCTACTATTGCATCCTCATTCATAGCAATTATCGCACAATCATGACCACCAACAATCAACAAAGTTGGAGTTTGTACATAACCAAGACTTTCAATTACCAAATCAGTATAACCACTACGGCAAACAATCGCCCCCACATTCATCGGACGAGCTAATGCAGCTAAAAATGCTGCCCCACTACCTCTATTTACACCAAAGTAACCAACTTTTAAATCACGAGTCAGGGTATTTTCAAACAACCAGTCTGTGACGGTAATTAACCGCGAAGCCAGAAAACTAATATCATAACGTAAATGTTGAGTACGCTGATCAATTGCATCTTCTTCTTCCGTCAATAAATCTATTAATATAGTTGCCAATCCTTCTTGCTGACGCAACAAATGAGCTAAATAATGATTGCGGCTACTATAGCGACTACTGCCACTACAATGAGCAAATACAACAATTCCCTGAGCTTCTGGCGGTACAACTAATTCTCCTTTGAGTCTTAGTAGTCCTACCTCAATAGTAACTATTTGCTCTAAAACATTCCCAGATTCTTGAGCTTTCATTGGTTTAACCTTTTAAGTGATTGGTGATTGGTAATTGGTAATTGGTGATTGGTGATTGGTGATTGGTGATTGGTAAAATCTAAAATCGTAAGTATTCAGCTATCAGTAATCAATAATCAGCTGATAATGGCAGAAACAAAGATTTAGCAGCATTAATTGAGGAAGTTTACACTGTGTAAATCTAAAATTTCTCTCACTTCCTCATCAGTAGTTTGGGAAAAGTCTTCATACCATAATCCAATCGCAGAGAGGATTTCTGGAATTTGCAAACACACTATTTCATCTACTTCTGACTGCAATTCTTTATAAGTGCTTGTCGGTGCAACTGGTATAGCAACAACTATTTTTTGAGGTTGTTGTTGTTGAAGAATCGCAATAGCAGCACGCATAGTTGAACCAGTAGCAATACCGTCATCTATCAAAATCACAGTTTTATTTTCGACGTTTAGAGGTGGAGCATCCCCGCGATAAGTGCGATCGCGCCGCTGTAATTCTTGCAACTCCTCAGCCGCAACTGCCTGAATCGCTTCTTTATCTATTCCCAACGTATTTATCACATCAGAATTTAGTACCCCTATTCCCCCAGAAGCGATCGCCCCCATTGCCAATTCTTTATGACCAGGTACACCCAATTTTCTCACTATACAAACATCTAAAGGTGCATTTAAAGCTTTCGCTACTTCAAACGCCACTGGCACACCCCCACGCGGTAAAGCTAACACCAACAAGTTTTCTTCGTTAGCATAAGCGGTCAAATTTTGCGCTAACATTTTTCCTGCTTCTTTACGGTTGCGAAATCTTAACACCATCACCATCACCTCCTGATACTGATTTTGGATTTCGGATTTTAGCTGCAAGGATTTTGCATGGGTAACTGATAATTGGTGATTGGTAATCAATCTTTTCCCCTAACTATTACCTATGATTTTTGTAAATCTTCGTAACAGACAGAAAACTTTTAAATTTGTGATCCTTGTTGCACTGTTAAAGATACAGCCTATTTTCTTATAAAATCTCGAATCAGTTCATTCCTAATTCCTGATTTAAAAATTCTGATCCTGACTCCTGACTCCTGACTCCTGACTCCTGACTCCTGACTCCTGACTCCTGAATTCTTACAACAAGTTTACAATATTGATACTCAGCGAGTTGATGATTTATTATTCCTGCATATTTCCCAAAAATTGATTAACATGGCCAATATAGCCGAAGTTATATCAGATAAAAACCACAATAGGTATAGATTTAAAATACTCCCCAAGGAAGACTAACTATGTTTCACAAAATTTTAGTTGCTCTCGACAACTCAGAAAGAAGTCAGTATATTTTTGATCAAGCTCTATTTTTGGCTCAGGCAAGTGAGGCAGAAATGATGTTGCTTCACGTTCTATCCCCCTTAGAAGATCCTTACATCAATCCCATATTTTTGCAACCAGAAACAATTTATCCTACCTTGCATACTGAAACTATTAATCAATATATGCAAGCTTGGGATAAACTAAAACAAGATAGACTAGATTGGATGCGATCGCTAACTCAAACGGCAATTAAGGCAGGTGTCAAAACTGAATTTACCCAAACAGTAGGTGATGCAGGCCGAGTGATCTGTGAATTAGCTTTAAGTTGGCCAGCTGACTTAATTATAGTCGGTCGCAGGGGACGTACTGGCATCAGTGAAGTTTTATTAGGCAGCGTCAGCAACTACGTTTTACATCATGCTTATTGCTCTGTTCTCACCATACAAGGCCTCACGCCTCTTACCATAGAAAACACCGAAAATACAAAAGTAACTTCCACCTGAAATGATCACAATTTTTTAATATTTTTTTAATATTTGTCCCTGTGCCAACAGGGATCTTGAAATACTCCCAAATTCTGGGTTATCACTTCAATATCAGCCATAAGTCCAAATACACCAGTGCAGGTAAATGAACTACAGAATTTTAGAAAATTTCCCTTCAAAATCCAGTATCAAGCCTGGTTTACTCCTGACTACTTACTGCACAGACATTCCGCCCAAACTTCTCTACTGACTCATGAATTCTGCTGTAAGTTAAGTTTATTTGCAAATCTTCTCTTGAGAGAGTTTCTTGCTAAGTTTACTACAAAGGTTATGAACTTAGCAGCGACTATACTAGATAATAGCAATTTATCAAAGACATCCCAATTTAAAATCTTGAGGCATCAATGAATTTTACTAATCTTCACAAAAAAACAAACGAATATAAAGAACTTAAAGAAAAACCACATTGGCAAGGACCAACTGCAATCAAAACAACTGTCAAAGGTCGAGATATCAAGCCACAAGAGGCTATTAACGATATGAGCATTGGTGATGATCTTAATCGCGGTAGAGTAGCCATTTTTATTGATGGTTTAAGCTTATTTCACTGTGCCTTGCAACTAGGCATTGAAATTGACTATGTTAAATTACTTTGTCGTTTAACTCAAACCTCTAGGCTTTTACGGGCTTTCTTTTATACTGGTGTTGATGCCAGCAAAGAAAAGCAACAGGGGTTTCTGTTGTGGATGCGTCGCAATGGCTATCGTGTAGTCACCAAAGATATACTTGCAGTTTCCGAGAATGGTAAAAAACCCAATCTCAATGTGGAAATTGCTGTGGATATGATTACTCTAGCTCCCTACTACGATACTGCTGTGTTAGTCAGTGGAGATGGAGATTTAGCCTATGCTGTCAATGCAGTTACCAGCTTGGGATCTAGAGTAGAAGTAATTGGCCTACAAAGCATGACCAGTGATAGCCTGATTGATGTGGCTGATTATTTCATTGATTTCGACAGTATTAAACAGTACATTCAAAAAGATTCTCAAGTCGGTTATACTTATCGGTCTTCGTCTACTTCCCAACTTTAAATTCCCATTTAATTACTTTAACTACTGACTCTTCACTCCTGAATTTTGAGGTCAGCATTTTCCCAGCTATTTTGTCTGTTCCAAATTAACTGGTTCTAGTACATCTAATGAGGATGTAGCTGATGCTGCATTTTATTTGCCACTTTTTTAGACCTGTGCTATACCAAAAAAGGAATAGCTGATTAACATTTATATGTATAATTGCTATCCTAACTACCTTATCAATTGATAATTGTCCATTGTGAAAGACTTGGCGCAAAATGTATGAGAGGAAGTAATCAGAACCAAAAAATTATTTAGGAGTGCAAATAGTGACCCAGATCCAATTAACATTAGTGATTAGTTACCTACTAATGACTTGCTATTTTTTTACCAATTGGTTAAAGTTTTCCCTTCTTCACCCTACATATACACCAGAGGATAAATTTTTATCCTTTGTTATGTTTGTAATCACTACCATTTTCTGGCCTGTAATTATTCCCATATCTTGCTTCAAAATCCTCAAAAATCGCCAATTGGAATCTAATACTATAATTCCTGTGCTTTTAGCTATTTTTGCTCTTAGCTTTTCCTACTATATCACCTCTCTTTGAATAGTTATCATATCTGTTTGGAAAGGTAACAGGTAACAGGTAACAGGTAACAGGTAACAGAAGGCAAAAGACAAGAGGCAAAATAATTTTAGATTTTAGATTTTAGAGGTTGTTTGAAAACTTTTTCGTGTGGGATTTGACACCCGCAGATTCCCCATTATCCCCCTGAAAAAGCAGGGCATTTTCCAAGTCGGGGGTAAATTGCAAAATCATTTCCCCAAAACCCTTTTCCACAGGTCAATAGAGGCTTTTTTTTCTAATTTTTGATTAATTAATATGAAAAACAAGCCCAAATATTGATGGTCAAAAGGTTCTAGCGATCGCAAATTTAGAGAATGAAAACGCCCTGCTTTGTAAGGGTGGTTGGGTGTATCTCCATGAATTCTAATACTTTTCCAACATCCTCTGAGATTGGAGATAACAAAAACAATCCAAAATCCAAAATCCAAAATAAATAACTCCTGCTTCCTGCCCACTCTAATTATTGGAGATTTGTGGGAAAAGTTCCAGGTCTAACAGCGATATTAATACTTTGTCCATTGCGACGTAAATCTAAGCGTAAATTCCCTCCCACTTGTGCTTTTTCTACCGCTTTCTGTACAGCAGATGCTTCTGTTACTGCTTCACCGTTTAGCCTTTGAATCACATCCCCAGCACGTATTCCAGCTTTCGCTGCGGGTGAGTCGGGCATGACTCTAACTATTAATACTCCTTGATTTTCATTCACAGTTAAACCACTGTTGGGATCTGAATTAATCCGTTGCCTTAACTCAGGTGTGATCCCTACCATCTGAATGCCTAAATATGGATGTTGCGCTTTACCTGTAGTGATTAATTGATCAGAAATTCGTTTTGCTGTATTAATAGGAATTGAAAATCCTAAACCTTGCGCTCCCTGAATGATTGCTGTATTCATACCAATCACTTCTCCACGAGCATTTAGCAATGGACCGCCAGAGTTACCAGGGTTAATTGCTGCGTCGGTTTGAATAAATTCTACTCGTTTATCAGGAACACCTACTTGGTTGCTAGAACGTCCTGTGGCGCTAATAATACCTGTAGTTACAGTATTATCTAAACCCAAGGGATTACCAATAGCGATCGCCCATTGTCCCGGTTGTAACTGATCAGAATTACCCAAAGTCACCGTCGGTAAATTATTCGCTTCAATCTTTACCACTGCCACATCAGTTAATTCATCTTTTCCTACTACTTTACCTTGAAAAGTGCGTCCATCCTTTAAAGTGACTGTCACCCTATCCGCACCTTCAACCACATGAGCATTGGTAAGAATACGACCATCCGCACTTATGATGAAACCTGAACCCGCACCTCTTTCTACCCGGTTTCCTCCTTGCGGTAATCTTGACCCAAAAAACTGCCGGAAAAACGGATCATTAAATTCTTCCGGTATCCTGCTTTGCACAGTGCGGGAAGAATTAATTCGCACCACCGCAGGTCCTACTCTCTGTACAACCTGAGTCACAAAATTCGGATCTGTGTTTCCTGGTAATGGCGGCGCTGCGTTTACACTTTGTACAGCTAGTTTAGATGCAGTTTCAGCCACTTGCTGTTGGTTATTTGCTAAATAGCCTCCTGCAAAAGTCATCCCTGATCCCAGCAACACCAAGGATAAAGAAGCCGCTGCTTTTTTCCAAGGCGCATGATCATGGCTTTTGGTTAACAGATTATCTTTGTCTTGAGGTTGGTTTTGCATTTCTTTATCTGAAAGGATATTTAGAGTTGTTACTAATGTAGATATTTTTTTGGCAGATTTTGTTGCCCAATTCCAGCAGGGTCAACTTTTTAGCTGCTATTAATCAGCACCAGTATTTAGGGCTTGCTGAATAAACCCAAAATACTCGTAAATCAAAGGTTTGAGGCTGATCAGGAGGAAAGAAAGTGCAAGATTTTTGAAGGGTATACCTTAAAAACTGTGCATTTTGGGTCTGATAAATTAGAAAATCTGGGGATAACAGATAGCTAAAACTATTCCCTATTCCCTATTCCCTGCCTCAACGAAGGGACTTTTTCAGCAAACCCTATTTAGTGAGATACACCTACAAATGTAAATTTTTCCAAAAAATTTATAAAATCTGTTAAGATTATAGCAACTCACCTGATTTCACTATACAAGACCTACCCAACTTGAAAATTCGGGAAACCGGATAGCGGTTTTTTAAAAGCTGACACCTTGACAAAATTCTATCTCTAATATTACCTTAAAATAACGACCGTTCGATATAAAAAACAACAAAACATCAAATATGCCGAAAATTGTGGATCATGAACAATACCGCAAAGAATTACTCGGCAAGTGTTTTGACTTATTTGCCGATAAAGGATATGGCGCTATCACCATGCGGCAAATTGCTAACGGTTTAGGGGTTTCCACGGGTACTCTTTATCATTACTTCCCCAGTAAACAAGCTTTATTTGAGCAACTGGTAGAAGAAATTAGTCAGCAAGATGTGATTGCAGCTTTAGCAGAATTAGGAGGGAAAAACAACATTTCAGAAATGATGACAGCTTTGGGTAATTATCTTGTCAACAATGAAGATTACCTAATTAAATGGACCTATGTTTGGGTTGATTTTTGTCAAAATCAAGACTCAAAAACCATGCTGAATAATAGCAAAGTTTTTAAACGTGCTAACAAAAGATATCAACAAGCAGCTTGTGAATTTTTGGGTATTGAAGATCAAGTTTTAGCATCATTTGTATTGAGTTTTGTCAACGGTGTAATTCTGGAAAAATTATGGGGTGATGAAACAATTGATTTCCTGGAACAATGCCAACTTTTAGGGGAAATGTTAACAGCTTATTTACAGACAAAGAAAAAGTAAATATCATTAATTGAACGCAGATAGACGCAGATAAACGCAGATTTTTTTATTGTGGGGAGTCAAGAAAATGAGTTATAAATTATTATTGAAACCAGGAAATCAAGGGTTAATTGTTTTGGTTTTAGCCGCCACAGCTATAACTGCGGGAATTGTAATTTACGGTATTTCTAATTTTAGTAAAATTGGCAATGCCACCACTGGAGAATTAACAGAAACTGGTGCTATTCCTAGTAAGGTGACAACTTTAGGAAGATTAGAACCAGAAACAGAAGTAATTAAGCTATCTGCACCTTTAGCATTAGATGGAGATAGAGTAGAAAAAATCCTCTTTAAAGAAGGTAATATAGTGAAAGCAGGAGAGGTAATAGCGATTTTAACATCCCGTTATGCCTTAGAAAATGCTGTCCAACAAGCTGAGAAACAAGTGAGAGTTGCCCAAGCCAAACTTGAGCAAATAAAAGCTGGAGCTAAAACTGGAGAAATTCAAGCACAAACAGCTAATGTTGAGAGAATAAAAGCCCAGTATGAAGGTGATAAAAACGCCCAACAACAAAATATTGCCAGAATAGAAGCTCAATGGCAAGGTGATAGAATTGCCCAACAAGCAACTATTAATAAATTAACCGCAGAATTAAATAATGCAGAATCAGAATATCAACGTTATCAACAGTTATATTCAGAGGGTGCAATTTCTAATTCTTTAATTGATAGTAAACGGTTAAATGTGGAAACTGCCAAACAAAAATTAAGTGAAGCAAAAGCAGTTATTGAACGTATAAATTCTACAGCAACCAAACAATTAGCAGAAGCAAAAGTAGCATTAAATAGAATTAACACTACTAGCAATAAACAAATTAGCGAAGCCAAAGCTACACTTAACAGTATTGCCGAAGTTCGTCCTGTAGATGTGAACTTAGCACAAACAGAAGTTGAAAGTGCGATCGCTGATCTTAAACGCGCCCAAACCGAACTCCAAGCAGCATTTATTCGCGCTCCCATGACAGGAAAAATTCTCAAAATTCATACCCGTGTCGGTGAGAAAATAAGTGAATCTGGTATTGCTGACTTTGCACAAACAGAACAAATGTTAGCAGTAGCAGAAGTTTATCAAACTGATATTAGTAAGATAAAGATTGGACAAAAAGCTGTAATTATCAGTCCTACATTTACAGGTGAACTGCTCGGAGAAGTTGCCCAAATTGGTTTACAAGTCAATCGTCAAAATGTGTTTAGTAACCAACCAGGGGAAAATTTAGACAGTCGAGTTATTGAAGTTAAAATTAAACTCACTCCTGAAGATAGTAAAAAAGTTGCAGGTTTAACCAACTTACAAGTACAAACAGCAATTGAATTGTAATGGGTAATGGGTAATTGGTAATTGGTAATTGGTAATTGCTAATTGGTTAAAATGTTTTCCTCTTCTAAATTCTAACTCCTGACTCCTGACTCCTGACTAACAACTAATGACTAAAAAACTATTTCTGAAAACACCTCTTGCTTTGCGTCAGTTAATGAAAGAAAAAACGCGGTTAGCTGTTGCAGTCGCGGGAATTACTTTTGCTGATATGTTGATTTTTATTCAGATGGGTTTTGAAAGTGCATTGTTTGATGCAGCTATTCAACCACATCGCAATTTATCCGCAGATTTAGTATTGATTAATCCTCAGTTTAATACCTTGTTTTCTGTAAAAAGTTTTTCCAGAGATAAACTATATCAAGCATTAAGTTATAATGGAGTAAAATCAGTTAATTCTGTTTATATTGGTACAGGACAATGGCGCAATCCTGAAACACGAATTGATCGAGCTATTTTAGTTTGGGGAGTCGATCCAAATCAACCAGGATTGAAATTTCCAGAAGTGCAAAAAAATAATGATGCTCTCAAACCACTAAATCAAGTGATGTTTGATCAAGCTGGCCGTCCAGAATATGGTGCTGTAGGTGAAATATTCCAAAAAACAGGCAATTTTCAAACAGAATTAAATAGCAAATCTGTGAGTGTTAAAGGTGTATTTAGTAATGGTGCTTCCTTTGCTGCTGATGGTAATGTGATTACGAGTGATTCCACTTTTTTGCAATTATTTCCTGAACGTAAACCCGATCAAATTGAAGTAGGTTTAATTAATCTCCAACCGGGTGCAGATGTGGAGAAAATCAAAACACAACTGAGAATAGGATTAAATCCAGATCCTAAAAATCCCTTTGTAGAAATAGGAACACCAGAAGATTTTGCCCAAAAAGAAAAGAATTATTGGGCTAATGGTACAGGTATTGGTTTTATTTTTGGTTTGGGTGTAGGAGTTGGATTTATTGTTGGTATTGTGATTGTTTATCAGATTCTTTATTCTGACGTTTCCGATCATCTTCCAGAATATGCAACTCTTAAAGCAATGGGTTATACAGATAGTTATCTTTTAGGAGTTTTAATACAAGAGGCTTTATTATTAGCTATTTTAGGTTATTTACCGGCATTTTTTCTTTCTTTTGGATTATATCAACTCACCTTTGCAGCCACTATGTTACCCATTTCCATGAAAGTAGATCGGGCAATTACAGTGTTTATTATGACGGTAATTATGTGTAGTGTTTCAGGAGCGATCGCCCTGAAAAAACTTCGTTCTGCTGACCCTGCGGACATTTTTTAAAGTTGCTAAAAAGTTCGTAGTCAGGACTTTAGTCCTGATGTGTTCAGCAAGAATAGGCAATAAATTACTGACTACAAACCATCACAAAATACTCACAACAAACCATGTTAAAAATTAATACTCAATCAAAAATTGCTTCAGATACAGTAATTCATGTTACTCAACTCAATCATTATTTTGGTGAAAGAAATTTAAAAAAACAAGTATTATTTGATATAAACTTAGAAATTAAAGCCGGGGAAATTGTGATTATGACCGGTCCTTCTGGTTCAGGTAAAACCACCTTATTATCATTAATGGGTGGGTTACGTTCTGCTCAAGCAGGAAGTTTGCAAATATTAAATCAAGAAATGCGGGGAGCAAGTAAAAGCAAGTTAACTAAATTGCGTCGTCAAATTGGTTATATTTTCCAAGCGCATAATTTGATGACCTTTTTAACAGCTAAAGAAAATGTGAGAATGTCCTTAGAGTTGCATAAAGAATATTTAAATCAAGATATTAATACTAAAGCTATTTCCATGTTAGAAGAAGTTGGGTTAGGAGATCGTGTAGATTACTATCCAGAGAGTTTATCAGGAGGACAAAAACAAAGAGTAGCGATCGCCCGTGCTTTAGTGAGTCATCCTAAAATAGTATTAGCAGATGAACCTACTGCTTCATTAGATAAACAATCAGGACGGGATGTGGTAGAATTAATGCAAAAATTAGCGAAAGAGCAAGGTTGTACCATTTTGCTTGTGACTCACGATAACCGCATTTTAGATATAGCAGATCGGATTATTTATATGGAAGATGGAAAAATGAACTAGAGATAGACTACTTCATTGAGTCTGGAGTGTTTACATCCCAGCAGTAGGTTGAGATTTTTGAGACTTCCTCTGGGATAGTTGCCTCAAACTAATTTGATGGTAAGCATTCAGTTATTATTAGCAAACGGCCATCTGAAACAACCTGTCAGACTAAAGCATCTGACAATCATAATCAAAGAATTTGTACTCTGTTGAAAACATGAAGAGCCATACTGATCAACAGTGGATTATTAAAAAATTAGGGACAGCACCATTACGACGGATACTAATAGTTCCATTTGTTTTACAAATTGTCTGTGTTGTTGCCCTAGTGGGATATTTTTCCTATCAAAACGGCTCCTTGGCAGTTAACAAACTAGTTGTTGATTTACAGTTAGAAATTAATGATCGCATTCAGCAGAAAATTAGTAATTATTTGGAAACACCTGTTAAGATCAATCAATTAAATGTAGATGCTTACGAATCTGGACAACTGAACTTATTGAATTTTTCAGCTACCGGTAAGTATTTTGTCAAACAGTTACGAACATTTGGAGCTAGTTATATTCAATTTGCTACAGCGAGAGGCGAATATATTGGTGCTGGTGATTACGGTGCTGGAATAGCGCAAATTGCAGAAATTCCTCTAGGGAAAGAACAGGGAAAGTCTTATAAATATAATACAAATTTGGCAGGCGATCGCACAAAATTAGTTGCCGTGCAAGCTTATGAACCCAGAAACGAAGCTTGGTTTTCTCAAGTAGTGAAAGTAGGTAAACCAATCTGGAGCAAAATCTACAATTGGGACACAAATCCAGAAGTTATGTCAATTGCTGCCAGCTATCCACTTTATGATCGTCAAGGAAAATTTATTGGCGCTCTTGGCACAGATTTAAGTTTAACTTACATCAGTAATTTTTTGCAACAGCTAAAACCAGAATCTTTAGGTAAAGCATTTATTCTAGAACGGTCAGGAATGCTAGTTGCCAGTTCTACCCAAGAAAGCCCATTTCAAATGCTTAATGGTAAAGCACAAAGATTGCAAGTTTCTAACAGTCAAGACTTAATTATTCGGCAGGTGGGGACAAAAATTCATAAAAAATGGGGCAGTTTCACAAATATTGTCAATGAGGAACAAATACAAGTCAAAATTAAACATCAAAAATATTTTGTGCTCATTTCTCCTTGGCAAGATGATCTTGGTTTAGATTGGTTGATAGTGATCGTTTTGCCAGAATCAAATTTTATGGCAGAAATTAAATCTGCTACTGAAAAAACCATTTTCTTGTGCGGTGTAGCTTTTTTATTGTCCACAGCAATGGGATTCTTCACTACACAGTTAATTGCCCAACCATTACTGAAATTAAATTTAGCAGCTAGACAAATTGCTCAAGGAGACTTTCAGAAAATATCGCCAATTTCGACTCCCATTATTGAAGTTCGTGAACCGTCTGATTCATTTACCCAAATGGCAGAACAATTACAGCAATCATTTACTGAATTGACTGAGAGTAAAGCAGAACTTAACCAATTTTTGGAAAGTTTGCCCATAGGAGTAGCGATTCATCAAATTGATGGTTCTGTAGTTTACTTAAACCAAGTTACTAAATCCTTACTAGGAATAGAAACAATTAGTGAGCAAGACTTAGATAATTTGGCTACGGTTGATCAACTTTATGTAATGGGAACAGACCAACTTTATCCTAAAGATAGATTACCATTTGTGCGGGCATTAGAGGGAGAGTATATACAAATTGAAGAAATTGAAATTCACAGCAATGGCAAGATAAAACCAACAGCAGTATGGGCAGAAATGCAATATGTAGGTCGAGATATCACGGATCGTAAACTTGCAGAAGCAGCCTTAGCCGTAAGGGAACGTTATCTTTCAACTTTGGTAAATGTTCAGAATTACCTGTTAGTTAATGAATTTGACACTAACTACTACACACAAATTCTGCAATGGTTAGGAGAAACATCATCTGCATCCCGTGTTTATCTGTTTGCCAATCATGATGATGCAGATGGTAATTTTTTGACAAGCCAAAAATCTGAATGGTGTAATCAAGGCATTGATTCACAAATTGATAACCCTAACTTGCAAAATTTTCCCTACGGCCAGTTCTTTCCCAGATGGGTAGAAACTCTTTCTAGTGGCAAGATTATCAATGGTGTGGTTAGTGATTTTCCCAATTCAGAAAGGGAAATTTTACAACCCCAGGGAATTTTGGCTATCTTAGTCTTACCCTTGTTGGTGAATGGTCAGTTTTGGGGTTTTATTGGGTT
Organism: Sphaerospermopsis sp. FACHB-1194; assembly: GCF_014696235.1. NCBI lineage: Bacteria > Bacillati > Cyanobacteriota > Cyanophyceae > Nostocales > Aphanizomenonaceae > Sphaerospermopsis > Sphaerospermopsis sp. FACHB-1194. Next base: position 60,483 of record NZ_JACJPU010000001.1, read on the forward strand.
TGATAATTGTATAACTGCTGAAATTTGGGAAAGGGCAGAGGTAAACTTGCTCAGTGCAGCAGCAGCAGCGATTTCGGCACATCTAGAACGGCAACAAGCTAGACGTGAACTTGTAGAGGCCAAAGAGGCAGCTGAAACTGCCAACCGTGCCAAAAGTCAGTTTCTTGCTAGTATGAGTCATGAGTTAAGGACTCCCCTAAATGCCATTATTGGATTTAGTCAGCTATTAGAAAAAGATGCCAGTCTACAAGCAGAACAAAGGGATTTTATTAACACCATCAATCAAAGTGCTGAACATCTACTTTCACTGATTGATGATGTGTTAGAAATGTCCAAAATTGAAGCGGGGAAAGTTTTCTTAAATGAAAAATCCTGTCACCTGCGCCAGTTAGTAACTACTTTGATGAAGATGCTAAGACAGCAAGCAGAATCTAAAGGATTATCTTTGGAGTTGGAACTGGGGGAAAATTTGCCAGATTTCATTATTACAGATGATGCTAAGTTGCGTCAGGTGCTGATTAATTTGTTGGGTAATGCTATTAAGTTTACTGAGCATGGAGGTATTACCCTAGTAGTGGAAAATATGGAATCATTGGATAAAGGTTATCACTTACTTTTTGCAGTAGAAGATACAGGTGTGGGTATTGCTGGGGAAGAAATAGAAACTATTTTTGAAGTTTTTGGACAATCGGAAGCAGGAAGGCGATCGCAAACAGGAACTGGTTTAGGGCTACCGATCAGTCGCAAGTTTGTAGAAATCATGGGTGGACAATTAACAGTAGAAAGTACCTTGGGTGTTGGTAGTAAATTCCGGTTTGATATTCAAGCCAAGAAGGTTGAGTCACCAGCTTTGAAAGATGTAAATTCTCAACCAAGTTCCTTGAATTCTGCAAAAGTCTTGGTTGTGGATGATAATGCCGTAAACCGCAAATTTGCCTTATTGATGTTGAAACGTTTGGGATACCAAGCTCAAGCAGTAGATAGTGGAGAAGAGGCAATTGAAATATTGCAACATCAGCATTTTGATGTGATATTAATGGATATACAAATGCCTGGTATGGATGGACTGGAAACAACCCAAAGAATTCGGACTTTGTACAGCGATCGCCAACAACTCACTATTATTGGCTTCACTGCCGATATTTCCTCAGAAACCCGTCATAAATGTTTGGCTATGGGTATGAATAATTTTATCTCTAAACCTGTCAAACTGGAAACACTCCAACAAGCCTTACTTTGAATCACAGCAGGAGGTAAGAGGTAGAAGTTATTTAATTTTGCTTTTAATTTTTCTCCTCTGTTTATCCTATTCCCTATTACCTGCCGTAATATAGGACTCCTATTTGATTATTGAACAAAACTCCGTACACCGAAATTCTCTAAAACCCTTTTGCCTTTTGCATGACTGCCTCTTGTCTGCCTAAACAAATAATTTCAGGAATCAAATTGGATCACTATAGATATGATAAGTTTTCAGATGGACATGATATAACAGTTTTACCAAAAGTTTACCACAAGATTTAAAAAGAGGTATCTATGACTATTTGGGTAAATGAGCAAATTGATCCATCAGGAATGATTCATGCTTGTATTGCTTGTTGTGATCAGAGTCAAGCTCAAGATTGTCATGAGTCCTTTCAAAAAGGGTTGACTGATAAGCAAAAAGCAGATGGTTGGGTTGCACAGTTACGTACTGTAAATTCTTGGGATGAAGTTCCAGTCAATGCTTTAAAACTCAATTAATTTAGAGTTGCTTGATAAAACCTCAAATCTGTTTCCTCCTGACTCCTAACTCCTGACATCAAATATTGATGATTTTTTAGAAGTTTTCAGAGTTATTATCATAAGCAAGGAATAATTAAACAAACTTGCAAAAACAGATTAAATGTGGTGAACTATTCCAGTGTTTGCACTTCTGAGCCAGGCTATCCCATTAATTTAGTTGGCAAAACGGGACAAGCTGTACAAATTTCTATTCATAACCCCAGTCAATATATCTGTGCCAACTGCGAACAGATATTACCAGATTGGACACAGCAACAGTTTTTGTGGGTGGTGGTTGTTTTACAACAATCAAAATATCCACTTTTAGAAATTACTGCGGAAACAGAAACAGAAAAAGAAAGGTTACGGGAAAAGTTTATGCGGTTCGGTTGTGATGTGGCTTTTAATTTGCGCGATCGCGGTTATGTCACAGATTTAATTGATCCCCGTACAGGTTATCCTTTACTTTCCCATCCCGGTCCTGTTCCCCATGATGATACAGCAGTTGCTAAAGCTTTACTAAATTATCCTGTGATCAAAAACAAATGCTGTGTACTGGTGCATCCTCAATGGGGTGCTGCTGTTTATCCCAGTGTGTTACTTTCGGCAGCACCACCAGATATTATGGTATCGGTAATGAAAGCGATCGCTCCTTTACATGGATGGATGGAAGTTGATGTTTAGTTAATTCTGCTCCCATATTATTTAAGCAGTGACAACTATTGAAAATCCCCAATCTTAACCCAAATCTTAACTTTGTTTTGGTCTTCTTAGTTGTTGAGAATTAATAGGTCCAAGAATTTGATTTAAACTTCGCAGTTGTTCAGCCGTACCCATACAAATTAGCGTATCTCCTGACATTAAAACAGTGTCTCCCGTTGGTCCACCAATGAGATTACCATCACTGCGACGAATAGCTAAAACTAATGCGCCAGTTTGCGATCGCAATTTCGCTTTTTGTAAAGTTTGCCCCACAAAAGGACAGAACGCCGCATCTAATAAAAATTCTTCCATATATAATTGACGATCTGCACCAGAAAGCATCCCATCTACAAAGTCTAAAATCTGTGGTCTGAGTGCAGCCGCAGCCATGCGTTTACCTCCAGTAATATAAGGGGAAATCACCGCATCTGCCCCACCTCTTTGTAATTTTTGTACAGCTTCTTCTGTACTTGCCCGTGCGATCGCCCGAATATGAGGATTGAGAGTTTTTGCTGATAAAACAGTATATAAATTTTCCGCATCAGAAGGCAACGCTGCCACAATACAAATTGCCCGTTCAATACCAACCTTCAACAAAGTATCATCCAGGGTAGCATCACCCTGATAGACAATATAACCTTCTGACTGAGCTTGTTGCACAGATTCAAAATCAGAATCAATCACTGCAAAAGACACACCTTCAGCCTGAAATTCCTTAGCGATTTGTCGTCCAGTCCGACTAAAACCACAGATAATATAATGTCCAGTTAATGATTCCATTAAACGCCTTTGTTGTCTGAGTCGAATACCCTCTTGAAAATAACCTTCAATTACTGCTTGAGTAAATCTATTGACAATGTAACCGAGATTGATTACACCCATTAAAATCAGGACAATTGTAAACAAACGTCCCCGACTCTCTAGCGGGTTAGTTTCGCTATATCCTACAGTAGCTAAAGTAATGACTGTCATGTAAACCGCATCTTCCCATGACCAGCCCTCCACCAACCAATACCATAAAGTGCCACTAAGGAACACAAAGACTAGGGCTACAGCCCCAGCCATTAACTCTTGTTGAATACGTTTATATTTTTGCTCAAGGGTAGAATACACAGGTGATTAAAAATTAAAACTTAAAAATTAAAAGTTAAAAAAACTTCTTCCTCATACTATAGTAAATTTTGAATTATTTAGAAAAACCTGCTAAATAGATTATAGAATTAAAAATTTCAGGAGGTGCGGTAGTGAGTATCCAAAGTTTAGTTGAACAGCCGATACATCCCTCAAATATGAATGCCTTTAGTGCAGACAGTTTTAATCAAGTGGTGATGTCTACCTACGGACGCTTTCCCATAGCTTTAGAACAAGGTGCTGGCTGTCGCGTTTGGGATACCCAAGGCAGGGAATATCTCGATTTTGTGGCCGGAATAGCTACTTGTACTTTGGGACACGCCCACCCTGTCATGGTAGAGGCAGTCACACGCCAAATTCAAAAACTGCATCATGTCTCTAATTTATACTATATTCCCGAACAAGGGGAATTAGCCAAATGGATTGTAGATCATTCCTGTGCAGATCGGGTGTTTTTCTGCAACTCTGGCGCTGAAGCCAACGAAGCAGCAATTAAACTAGCGAGAAAATACGCTCACACCGTTTTAGAAATTGCCCACCCCATTATTTTAACCGCCCATGCCAGTTTTCACGGCCGGACATTAGCCACTGTCACCGCTACCGGACAACCAAAGTATCAAAAAAACTTTGATCCTTTAGTGCCTGGTTTCCACTATGTCAAATATAACGATATTAAAGAGGTGGAAGCGGCTGTTACTGAGTTGGATGAAGGAAATTATCGCGTCGGTGCAATTTTAATTGAACCCTTACAGGGAGAAGGCGGAGTTCGTCCTGGAGATAAGAAGTATTTTCAAAGATTACGGGAAATTTGTGATGAAACCGGCATTTTATTGATTTTCGATGAAGTGCAAGTAGGGATGGGACGCAGTGGTAAATTATGGGGTTATGAACATCTAGGAGTAGAACCTGATATTTTCACCAGTGCGAAAGGACTAGGTGGCGGTATCCCCATCGGTGCAATGATGAGTAAGAAATTCTGTGATATTTTTGAACCAGGAGAACACGCTAGTACATTTGGTGGAAATCCTTTTGCTTGTGGTGTAGCTTTAAGTGTGTGCCAAGCTTTGGAAAAAGAGAATATTTTAGAGAACGTGCAAGAACAAGGCGCACATTTACGGGAAGGGTTAAAAATGATTGCCCGTAAATATCCTCATCATATTTCCGAAGTGCGGGGTTGGGGTTTAATCAATGGGATGGAAATAAAAGAAGATAGTTCTTTAACTGCGGCTGATGTTGTGAAAGCGGCGATGGATGAAGGTTTATTATTAGTACCAGCAGGTCCTAAAGTCGTGCGGTTTGTACCTCCTTTAATTGTCACAGATACAGACATCAATCAAGCATTACACACAGTAGAAAAGGCATTAGCTAAAGTTACAGCATAATTGGTAATTTGTAATTCGTAATTCGTAATTCGTAATTCGTAATTCGTAATTCGTAAATTTAGGATTATCAATTACGAATTTTTCTACATCATTTTCAAGACTTTTCGTTAAGTGTGAAAAATCAAACAATTATCAATTGTCAATTATCAATTGATAATTATCCTAAGTGTTCCACAAAAATTTGATGTTCTGGACTCGCTAAACCTTGCTGCAAAATCTCTAATACCTTAGCTAAATTCCCAGCTAACAAAGCAGATTTATCTAACCATAAACCAGGAAACACTTGAGAACAAAAAACCCCATCAGCATTAGCTTCTAACCGTCGATATTCTCCATCTTTTAAAATAAACCAATCAAACTCACCGTCATAAACTCGCCAAATTAAATATTCTTGTACCTGATTTCGCCGATATACTTTAAGTTTATCATGGGCATCAATAGCCGCACTACTAGCCGCAATTTCTACAATCAATTCTGGCGCACCTTCCACATAATCATCTTCACTTATCCGCGACTGTCCCCCATTTTCAATTCTTAATAGTGCATCTGGTTGAGGTTCGTTATCTGCATCTAGACGCACAGTAGTATTATCCGCTAGTTCTACACCTAGTGTAGCTGACTCATAAGTTGCTAACCAACCCATTATATAAGCATGGGGTTTTCCATGACTTCTAATTCTTACAGGTGATGCCATATAAACAATTCCTTCAATTAAATCTGCTTTTTTCACATCTGGCATGGTATGATAACGACGTTCAAACTCAGAACGAGTAAGTCTATCACCATTTTCCAAAGGTGGAATTAATTGCACAGGTTTGATAGTATCTTGAGTCAGCGTCATAATGTTTAACCCACTAATTCAACCATTAATTAATTCTATTATTAAACATCTACAGGATGTTGACCATAATAGGGTAAAGCTTCAGACCAATGAGGACGTTTACCTTGTTGCCAATCTAAATAAGCTAATTCTAAAATACTGGTGACAGTTGCCGCTAAACTAGATGTGGCTTTAATTAATTGATATTCAGTTTGCCAATTATTTAAAGTTTCCTGCCATTTTTCTGGTGTAAAAACAGTATCTGCTAATAAAGCATTAATACCAGAATTATCAGCATTAATTTGATAAATTGCCCCAAAAAATTGACCTCTTTGGGCGGGCATTTCAATAGCTAAAATTGGTTGAATTTCTGAATTTTTACTTTTTTCATACCAGGCAAATGCAGCTAAAGTAGAAACTGCAAAAACCGGAATTTCTAACTGTTGTCCCAAAGTACGAGCAGTAACCACACCGATGCGAGTACCTGTAAAACCTCCGGGACCCTTAGCCACAGCAATAAATTGTAAATCTTGCCATTTTTGAGGTTTAATTAAATCAATTAAATATTGATGAATATGACTAGATACCTCACGTCCTAAATTCCAAACATGGGCGCGGGTATCCTCTGCAAAATTGCTAATTACTAAACCTAATTCCGGTGTAGTAGTGTGCAGTGCTAAAGCGTATTTTTTTTCAGGTAGAGTTTCTAGATTATTGTTCAAGGTAGTTGATTGAAAATAAATAAACAAAGTAAATTATAATATAATATCAAATAAAAACATCATTTCTCTGTGTCCTCTGTGGTTTGTTACTCCATAAATCATCAATAAATTACACAAATATAAAGTAGAGACATTTTAGAAAACATCTCTACAAATTGAAATCAAACAAAATCTAAAATCCAAAATCCAAAATCTAAAATTCAAGTGGGTACTAATTCACCAGGACGTAATTGAGACCATTTACCCATTTCTTTCTTAAAGCTGAGACAACCAACAACATCCCATTCCATTTCAATAATGTCATCTTTTGTGCGAATATTAACATTAATCGAGGGTTCATTGGGGTCAAAATCGGGATTTTCTGTTAAGTGGGGTTGTTGGTGTTGTGTTTCTACTGCGTTGTAGGTTACACAACGGTCTACATAGTGGCAGTTCACGCAAATACACATAATAGAACCAACTCCTAGAACCTTTATAGTTAATGTAGCTTAGGACAAAATATTCAGCATTAGTTAGTGGGTTGATTTTTATTACAATAGTGAGAATTGAGGAGTCAGGAGTCAGGAGTCAGGAGTCAGAATTTTTGGTAAATCAGTAGATGAATAATTCAATTGTTGATATTCTAGATGCCCAAAATTGGCCTTTTAGCTTGGAATGGTTGCCACAACCAGCTTACATGGTGGGTGGTGCGGTGCGGGATGCGATTTTGGGTAGAAGTCGAGAATATTTAGATTTAGATTTTATGATCCCAGATGATGCGGTGAAAGTTGCAAGGGCGATCGCCAAACATTATCATGCTGGTTTTGTGTTACTGGATGCTGAAAGAAATATTGCCCGTGTGGTTTTTCCTCATGCTACTGCTGATTTTGCCCAACAGGAAGGGGATAGTTTATTAACTGATTTACACAGAAGGGATTTTACCATCAATGCGATCGCCTATAATCCCCACACCCAGGAAATTATTGACCCCCTCCAAGGTTGTGCAGACATAGAAGCTGGTTTATTACGGATGATATCACCCGAAAATCTGCAAGATGACCCTTTGCGCTTAATGCGTGCCTATCGTCAAGCTGCACAACTGGGATTTACAATAGAACCAACTACCCAAACCACCCTTCGCACCTTAGCCGCAGATATTAATAAAGTTGCATCCGAAAGAGTACGGGTAGAAATTAGTTATCTTTTAGACAGTTATCAAGGTACGCCTTGGTTAAAAAGTGCTTGGGAAGATAATTTATTAGCTAGTTTTTTTACAAATGCTAACCGTGAAAGCTTGGAGAAATTAGCCGCAGTTGATCAGGCATACAACTTGATCAGAGAAACATATCCACAGTTAGGGGAAGAACTACAAAAACCTGTCCGTGATACTGTCAAAACCACTTGGTTAGCTATTGCTAAACTCGCGTGTTTACTTCACCCTAACCCAGAAATAGCAGAAATCGAATTACAGGAATTAACCTATAGCCGTGCAGAAATTCGGGGTGTAACTACGTCCCTGCGACTGTTCCCGCAATTCAAAAAAGCTAGTTATATGTCCTTACGAGAACAGTATTTTTTGTTTCAGGACGTGGGAGTTGTTTTTAGTGCTACAACTGTCTTAGCCTTAGCAGATGATCTTGTAGTAGGGGCGATGTCTGGCGATAATTCGCTATGCGTTTATGTACCCTTAATCGACCGTTACTTGAACCCTGATGATTTGGTAGCTCACCCCTCACCGTTAGTGAGTGGTAAAGAGGTAATCTTAGCACTAAATATTCCTGCGTCGCCACTTGTGGGTAAAATCTTGAGTGAAATTGCGATCGCTCAAGCTGAGGGTAAAATTAATACAGCCCAGGAAGCGTTAAAATTTGCTAAACAGGTGACTGGTGACTGGTGACTGGGGACTGGTGACTGGTGACTGGGGACTGGGGACTGGTGACTGGGGACTGGTGACTGGGGACTGGGGACTGGGGACTAGTGACTGGGGACTGGGGACTGGGGACTGGGGACTGGGGACTGGTGACTGGGGACTGGGGACTGGGGACTGGGGACTGGGGACTGGGGACTGGGGACTGGGGACTGGGGACTGGTGACTGGGGACTGGTGACTGGGGACTAGTGACTGGGGACTGGGGACTGGGGACTGGGGACTGGGGACTGGGTAAAAATATTTCCCTCCTGCCTCCTGCCTTCTGCCTCCTGCCTCCTATTTAGCATACTTAGGAGAGCGTGCTAATTCTTCTGCAACTCGTTTAAATCTCTTGAGTTGTGCTTCCATATCGGCTTTTGTCCAAGATGCAGCAAAAGTATTAAAACCCCAACTAACAACAGGGTTAGGAATTTTAAACTCAAAGCGGTTAATTAAAAGTGTACCTTTAGGAAATGGTTGACATTCCCAGCGATCGCACCCTTGAAAAAACCCTTTAAACCCCCAAACTATCAAACCCGGTTGTCTTTCAATCACCACAGTATTTAAAGTAGGTTTAATCACCGGAATTTGAATCATAAACCGACTACGACTACCTAGTTCTGTACTCCACACTTCTCCCACAGGTTCGCAACGGAGAACAGGGTTAAGCCAACGGTGCATTAAAGTTAAATCAGTTAAACATTGTTCTACCAACGTAGCAGGAGCATTAATTTTAATTGATTGTTCTAAAACCTGGGACATTTTTTATTAATAAGGCTATTGCTATGTTTATCATAAGCTACTATAGCAATTCTATCTTATTTGTGAAATATCTCAGGCTCAAATACTCGGCTTTGTTAAAATTAATTTACAGTTTCTTAACTCACAGCTTCTAATTGCAAACTTGCAGTTTCTTTATTCTCCAATTCTTGCTGCTGTAATAATGCTAATTCTGCTGCTAGTTCAGCTTTTACTTCATAACGGAACTTAAAGAAATGTTCACCCACACCTAAAACAATTAAATAATCATATAATAAATTTGGTTTACGCCATGCCATGACTATTAATTGCCACCAAAAATGAAATCTTGTAGAACGTAATATTCCCTGTCTCCAACAAATAGCCTTTAAAAAATCCCACTCTGCTTTTGTTAAAGTACGTTGATATTTAGCCCGCCAACCTTCCATCATCATAAAATGGCGGAAAGTCCGTTTTAGATATGGTAATGGTTCATAAAGATTCCAAAAAGTATCAATAAACTCGGTAACAATTTCCGACATCGGACGGGTAGGAACAAAATTCATCAAAGCTTTCTGAGAAGTAAAATATTTACCTAAACCATCCATTAAACGTCCTTCTTTTTGCAGACGAGTCCACATTGCTGTATTTGGTAATGCTTGCAATAAACTGAGATGGGCTTGGGGAATACTCGTTTCTTCCACAAACTCTTGAATCCGTTTACCAGCACCCGTTTTTTCACCATCAAATCCTAAAATAAAACCAGACATAATTTGTAAGCCAGCCTTGGTAATTTTGTGACAGGATTCAACTAATGAAGTCCGAGTATTTTGCTCTTTATTTACTCCCGCTAAACTTTCTACATCAGGGGTTTCTATCCCCATAAATACCTGGACAAAACCAGCTTTAACCATCAATTCTAATAACTCATCATCTTCGGCTAAATTCAAAGAAGCTTCTGTTAATAAAGCAAAGGGATAATTACGTTCTTCCATCCAGGGAATTAATGCCCTTAAAAATACTTTGGCATTACGTTTATTACCGATAAAATTATCATCAACAATAAACACATAACGCCACCAACCCATCTGATATAATACTTCTAATTCAGCCAAAATTTGTTCTGGTGTTTTCGTGCGGGGTTTACGTCCAAAAAGGGTGATAATATCACAAAATTCACATTGAAAGGGACAACCGCGAGAAAACTGTACCGTCATTGCTATATAAGCATCTAAATCTAATAAATCAAATCTTGGTATAGGAGTTTGGGTAACATCTGGTTTTTCTGTAGCGCGGAAAATACCCTTTTCTTCTCCCTTTTCTAAAGCTGTTAAAAACATGGGAATAGTAATTTCCCCTTCATCCAATATTAAATAATCTGCTCCTGCTTCTAGGGCAAATTCTGGTACAGATGTGGCAAATGGTCCACCGACTGCAACTTTTTTACCTAATGTTTTAGCTTTTTTAATTAATTCACCAAAATCTTGTTTTTGAATAATCATTGCTGAGATAATGACAATATCGCACCATTGCCAATCTGCATCAGTTTCTAAACGAACATTGCGATCTACTAATCTCATTTCCCAGTCATTTGGTAGCATTGCTGCTACAGTGATTAAACCCAAGGGGGGATTTGTAGCACGTAAATTAGCCAAATCAAGAGTTTCCTGATAAGACCAAAAAGAATTAGGCATGATCGGCCATATTAATAAAGCTTTCATCAAGCATATCCCCCAGATTTGCTTTATGTCTAAATACCCATTTAGTCTTGAACTATAAAAGCTGGATCAGTTAGCTTTTATCCCTCTGGAGGTACAGATTTATGAAGTTTAATTCTTAATAAAAGAAATGGATGCGTTATGGAGGAAATACAGTTCAGTAAAAAATGATCTGCTTCTAGATCATGAAGACAAATATGTGGTAAATTTACCTAAAAATAGCTATAATATCTTGTTGTAACCTGAATGCGTGTGATTAGCAAAAGAATACTTAGAGAATTTTGGGAAAAACATTCCCAATCAGAATTAGGACTGTTACTATGGTATCAGCGTATATCGGATTCTCAATTGTTAACTTTTAATGATATTAGAGAAATTTTCCCATCAGCGGACTTAGTTGGTAACTTTACTGTTTTTAATATCAAAGGTAATCATTATCGACTTATAACCTATATAGATTACAAGTCTTAAATATTATTTATACGCGCTGTACTCACTCACGATGAATATGATAAGGAGAATTGGAAAAATGACGATTGGTTTAAAAACTCCTAGTAACTACTATATAAAGTTAATTACTACATTTCCCCCACGTCCCATTACCAATGAAGAAGAATTAATTGCTACCCAAAATCAGATAAATTCTATTTTGGATCAAGGAAATATTACACAAGATGATAAAGACTATCTCAAGGTTCTAGGTACTCTTGTTTATGATTATGAACAGCAACATGAAAAAATGCCTACTCTCAAAGGTGTTGCATTACTTCAAGCATTGTTAGAAGAATCAGAACTACAACCAAAGGATTTAGTTTCTATTTTAGAAAGTGAGTCAATAGTTTTAGATGTTCTCAATGGTAAACGGCAATTAACAGAAAAGGAAATTCAAGATTTAGCGGTGGTTTTTAAAATAAATCCTAGTTATTTAGTTGAATAATACTGATACTTAGATCCCCGACTTCTCAGATCAATTTACAATTTATTGACACAATAAACAAAAGAAGTCGGGGATCTGATCACTCCCTAATGACTAATCACTACTAAAATAAATCATGTAACCGCCACCTAACAAAGCGGGGAAGAGGAGATAACTAAGAAATAATTATGGGTAAGCAGCGCGTTTTGTCGGGAGTTCAACCAACTGGTAACTTACACTTGGGTAATTACTTGGGTGCTATTCGCAACTGGGTAGAAATTCAAGACCAGTATGAAAATTTCTTTTGTGTGGTAGATTTACACGCCATCACAGTACCACATAACCCCGCCACCTTAGCGGCTGATACCTACACCATCGCTGCTTTATATTTAGCTTGTGGCATTGATTTACAACATTCTAACATTTTTGTCCAATCTCACGTTTCTGCCCACAGTGAGCTTTGTTGGTTGTTAAACTGCATCACTCCCTTAAATTGGTTGCAAGATATGATTCAATTTAAGGAAAAGGCACTTAAACAAGGTGAAAACGTTGGTGCGGGTTTGTTGACTTATCCCGTTTTGATGGCTGCGGATATCTTACTTTATCAAGCGGATAAAGTTCCAGTGGGTGAAGACCAAAAGCAACATTTAGAACTAGCGCGGGATATTGTTAACAGGTTTAATCATCAATTTGCTAAAGATAAACCTGTATTAAAATTACCCGATCCTTTAATTAGAAAAGAAGGCGCAAGGGTAATGAGTTTAACCGATGGGACAAAGAAAATGTCAAAATCTGATCCATCGGAGTTAAGTAGAATCAATGTTTTAGATCCACCAGATCAAATTACAAATAAAATCAAACGTTGTAAAACTGATCCAGTACGCGGTTTAACCTTTGATGATCCAGAAAGACCGGAATGTAATAACCTGTTGACTTTGTATATGCTGCTGTCTGGGAAGACTAAGGAAGCGGTAGCGTCAGAATGTGCGGATATGGGTTGGGGACAATTTAAACCTTTATTGACAGAAACAGCGATAAATGCTTTAAAACCAATTCAAGATAAATATAAGGAGGTAATGGCAGAAAAAGGTTATTTAGAATCAGTGTTAAGAGATGGTAGAGAAAAAGCGGAAGCTATAGCTAATCAAACTTTAGCAGATGTGAAAGCTGCGTTAGGTTATACAGCGCGGTTGTAATTTTGAGAAGATATAAGATCCCCGATTTCTCCAAGAAGTCGGGGATCTGTTTAAGCTAGAAAGGTAATTTGTTTTACTCTTGAAGAAAACCTCAAAACTCAAAATTAAATTTGCATTATGCAGGATAGTCATAAAACCAGTACATTAAACAACTTCCGTAAAGCAGTACAAGCAGGAGAATTTTTAGTGACTGCGGAAGTTGCACCACCCAAAGGGGGAAACATCACCCATACCATTGAAATGGCGGCGACTCTTAAGGGGAGAGTTCATGCTGTCAATATTACCGATGGTAGCCGCGCTGTGTTAGGAATGTCACCTTTAGCAGCTTCAGCAATTTTATTGCAACATGGAATTGAGCCAATTTGTCAATTTGCTTGCCGCGATCGCAATAGAATCGGATTACAAGCAGATTTAATGGGCGCTCATGCTTTGGGTATTCGGAATATTTTAGCCTTAACCGGCGACCCTGTAAAAGCAGGTGATCATCCCGATGCCAAAGCTGTTTTTGATTTAGAATCTATCAGATTATTGCAGTTAATTAGAAACATGAATGAGGGGGTTGATTTTAATCATAAAACCCTAAATGATGGCGCATTAGATTTGTTTGCAGGTGCAGCAGTTGATCCACAGTCTAAAAGTTGGTCAGGTTTACAAAGTCGGTTTGAAAAGAAAATAGAAGCGGGAGCGCAATTTTTTCAAAGTCAATTAATTACTGATTTTGAAAAATTAGAAAAATTCATGGATCAAATTGCATCTCGTTACAATAAACCTATTTTGGCGGGAATATTTCTTTTGAAGTCGGCGAAAAATGCCCAGTTTATTAATAGGATGGTCCCTGGTGTGAATATTCCTGATCATATTATTGAGAGATTGGAAAAAGCCAAACATCCGTTACAGGAAGGGATGAAAATTGCAGCCGAACAAGTGCAGATGGCACGGGGTTTGTGTCAGGGAGTGCATATTATGGCGGTGAAAAAAGAAGAGGCGATCGCGCCAATTTTGGATTTAGCGGGGGTGGAGAAAGTTAGTTAGAATAAATAGCGATTGCATTTATTAAATTAGGTGCGATCGCTGATCAAATTTCATAAGCCTCCAATTTCAATCACTGCTCCCAGAGTAATTGTATTCAACACCTTACGAGTCTCTGGTATCAGAGGAAGTAAATCAGCGAGCTTGTTACTCAGTGCTATGAGAACGAGGACTGCCACACCAGCTTGCTGTAAATTTTGTTGATAACGCAAATTTTGATCAGTAGTAAGCAAAATTGTGAATCCTTCCTGACTCATCAACCGCAACAATTCACCGTTCTTTTTTCCTGACCATCCCATCTCAACAACTGTCTGTATTTTGTAATCAGAAAATTCACGCTTTAGAGGTCTTGGTACACATTCATCAAGCAGGATTCGCATAAGCTGTCAGCATTTCCTTTGCTAATTCAAGGGCTGCGATCGCCTGTTCCCGACTAACACTAGGGAAATGATCTAGAAATACCTCTAATGAATCACCAGCTTCAAGATAATCAAGTAGGGTTCTCATTGGCACACGAGTTCCCACAAAAACAGGGATTCCTCCTAAAATGTCGGGATCACTATGAACCACAGACAGTAATGATCGCTGGAAAGAATTTATCATATTTAAAATCAGAAATATCAGGGTGTAATTGAATTTTAACGCAATCGCATTTATCAGGTTAAGTGCGATCGTTGCCCCCGAAGAAGGCGATCGCGCCGATTTTGGATTTAGCAGGGGTGGGGAAGCTTAGTTAATTGAAAAAGTGATCATATTTAAAGTGATCATATTTATTGAGTTAGATGCGATCACTATCCAAGTTACCTTAGAAGTTAACCTTTTACCTGAAGCTCTAAACGCTTCATTTTGCCCAAAAATGCTCAACCAAAATCAAACCCCCCTCATTGATGCTCTCAAAACTTCCATCTCTCGTCCCCATGCACCATTTTACACCCCTGGACACAAACGCGGTGCAGGAATTTCCCCAATTTTAACCGATTTAATCGGTAAAGATGTCTTTCGCGCTGATTTAACGGAACTGGCAGAATTAGATAATTTATTCACTCCTGAAAGCGCAATTTTAGCCGCACAAGAATTAGCCGCAGAGGCTTTTGGTGCGGAAAAAACTTGGTTTTTAGTTAATGGTTCTACCAGCGGAATTGAAGCCGCAATTATCGCTACTTGCAGGATGAATGATAAGATAATTATGCCCAGAAATGTGCATTCTTCTGTAATTGCTGGTTCAATTCTTTCTGGTGCAATTCCTATTTTTATCAATCCTGAATATGATGAAAATTTAGATATTACACACAGCATTACACCAGAAAATTTAACAGCAACTTTAGCCAAACATCCTGATGCTAAAGCTGTGCTAATGGTTTACCCAACTTATTACGGTGTGTGTGGAGATTTAAAAAGTATTGCCCAAATTACCCATCAATATAATATTCCTTTAATTGTTGATGAAGCACATGGCGCACATTTTCATTTTCATCCCCATTTACCTATCTCAGCTTTAACCGCAGGTGCAGATTTAACAATACAATCTATTCATAAAACATTAGGTGCAATGACTCAAGCATCAATGTTACATTGTCAAGGAAATAGAATTAATATTAATAGATTAAATAAAGCATTACAATTAGTTCAATCTACAAGTCCGAGTTTTATTCTTTTAGCTTCTCTTGATGCTGCACGTCACCAAATGGCAGTTAATGGGGAAATTTTGATGTCTCAAACTTTGCAGTTAGCGGAAATTGCAAGAATTGAAATTAGTCAAATTCCCAGTTTATCAGTTTTAGAGATCCCCCAAATTAATAAAAATGGCTTTTTTGATTTGGATAAAACCCGTTTGACTGTGAATATTGCCAACTTAGGTTTAACGGGTTTTGATGCTGAAGATATGCTCAATGAAATGGGTGTAACATCTGAATTTTCATCCTTACGAAATCTCACTTTTATTATTAGCTTAGGTAACAATAAATCAGATATTGACGAATTAATACAAGGGTTTAAAAAAGTAACTGAGATACCACAATTGACAAGTCAGTACAAAATATGTAAATATAGAAACGATGCTATAATAGATCATATTATGTGCATTTCGCCCCGTGAAGCTTTTTTTGCTGATAGTGAAACCCTACCTTTAGAGAAAACAGTAAATAGAATTTGTGCAGAAAATATATGTCCCTATCCCCCAGGAATACCTGTATTAATGCCTGGGGAACTAATCACAAAACCAGCTATAGAATATCTCCAAAAAATTCAGTCTTTAGGGGGATTTATTAGCGGTTGTGTTGATTCAACTTTGCAAACTTTAAAAGTAGTGAAAGTAGAGATGTTTTAACGAAGGCAGGAGGCAGAAGGCAGGAGGCAAAAGTTAATATTCTCCCCTGCTTCCCCTGCTTCCCCTGCTTTCTTCACTGTCACCTGTCACCTGTCACCTGTAACCTATTAAACTCCTTTTTTCACTAAGTCTTTATAGATTGGAATTTTGGATTTAAATAAACTACTGACAGCAGTTTCTAAATCTTCTTGTTTGAGTAAAGAATCTCCCATCAAAACTGCATTCACACCTGCATCTGACATTAGGGATAAATCAGCAGGTGTTTCAATTCCCGATTCACTGACAACCAAAATACCTAAGTTTTGTAAATGTGTTCTCCTAGCTGCCATTAATTGCTGAGTAGTGCCAAGATTAACACTAAAATCTTCTAAACTGCGGTTGTTAATGCTGATAATGCGGACATCTTCTAACTTGATCACCCGATCTAATTCACTCAAATTGTGAACTTCAACTACAGCATTCATTCCCAAATAGTGAATCACCCGCAAAAAGTTATTAATCTGCTGATCAGTAAGAATAGCAGCAATTAATAAAATTGCATCCGCACCTGCTGCACGTGCTAAATAAATTTGACAAGGATCAAGAATAAAATCTTTGCATAACAAAGGTAATGTTATGCGATGTCGAATAATCCGCAGATGATCAAAACCACCATGAAAAAACTTTTGATCAGTCACAACAGATATACAAGTTGCTCCACCGCGTTCATAGGATTTAGCTATAGACAAAGGATCAAAATCTTGTGTAGTGACATCTTGATTAGGGAATGTTTTTTTAACCTCTGCGATCAAACTAGGTTTATAAATACTTTGTTGTAAAGCAGTAAAAAAATCTCTGACAGTGGGAGCCGCAGTTAATTGACGTTGCAAAGACGCGAGAGACATTTCTTGTTGCATTTGTGCAACTTCTAGCTTTTTCTGCCATACAATCTCTCTGAGTATGGGTTGCAGAGAACTATTAGACATGGAAATTGGGTAAATCATGATGAGAATGAATTAATAATTATTAGTTAACAGTTAAGAAATTCCCACCTTCGTTTTTCTTACAGTAAGTTATGAACAATATGGCTGGGATAACAAAACATTTTTTAATCTAATTTTCTTGGATATGAGATTGAAAATGCTTATCAATTTAATGTGCCAATTAATGTGTAAATTTGTGGGTTTACCAAACATATATAATGCCTGAAAATACTTCTAGTAAACCCACACCCAGCTTCATTTTCTGGCTTGATTATAAATGAATCCAACTGGATTTGAGGTTAAACATTTCTACCTCTTTTTTAGTAGCAGTTTGCTCTTGTCTAGAGCCACCAAGTAGGCAATTATTTTTGAGCAATCTGATATAAGTACGGTAGGGTATATAGTCAATAGGGTTGTGTCCAGAAAAACGCAACAGCAAAACACAAGCCCAGGAATACTTGCCAGCTATAATTGCCTTAACTATTTGTTCTACTTGTTCAGTATTAATTTTCCTATTAATTTGTCTATTATAATCAGCAACGTTTTGACTCATGGTATGCACTCCTATTTGTGAATGAAATTCAATCAATAGCTTGGCAGCTTTTCCTCATATTTCAAAAATCTCAGCACAGTGGAAGTAGTAGTAGTAGATCATGCTGAGACAAACACCTGCTGATGAAAAATTTATAAACATATATCAAGGTTTTCTCTGTTTTGATTGGGGTTGGGGGTAGACTGAACCAGCTAGAGCAGCTGTTTGGTTAAGAGATATATAGCTAAAACCACCAATACAGATTCAACCTCTTGCAGAAGTTACCTCTTTCATTAAGCCTACTCAAAGTTTCACACCGGATAAATGAACTATTTTTTGATCGATTTGTCTATTTTTTCGCTCTTGCATTTTTTTGATGATCCTTCACTCTGATAGCTTGTATTTCTAAGGATGATTTTTGACGATGGAATCAGTATTTTATATTTTGTGTACCTCAACACATTCTTGCTTTACAATTTATATATCTTTGGTAAGAGGTTTCGTTGCTTACAGGTTTTTTTACAGAAATCTCTTCCATAGGGAGGATGACTGGGCGTATTTAGATATAGTTAAATCCTTTCTATGGTAAATTTATTACATTCTTAGATAATGTTCCCAATTGAGCAAATTTCTGAAACTTAACGCAGACAGAAGAGGCTGTTTCTGTCATGGGGATTTATCCGCGGCTGCAAAAACTTTGCACGAAGTCCGGTTTTCCAGCCGATTTTTCGATAATCTAGGTAAACTACATATCTATTACATTTGATA
Source organism: Sphaerospermopsis sp. FACHB-1194 (assembly GCF_014696235.1). Lineage (NCBI taxonomy): Bacteria > Bacillati > Cyanobacteriota > Cyanophyceae > Nostocales > Aphanizomenonaceae > Sphaerospermopsis > Sphaerospermopsis sp. FACHB-1194. The sequence goes on from NZ_JACJPU010000001.1 coordinate 79,076, forward strand.
TAAAAGTTTTTTATAGTTCCAAGAATGTAGTCTTACCAGTAGACTCTCAAATTTTTACAAATTTTTAACAAATTTTGTGGGGGAGTTCACTAAAAATCTTACCTGGGATTCTTTTAAAGTTCACAATTGAAAGTATGGTATTTTATTTTTACCAAAAAATACTTAATTTAGGAATAACAAACACTTATATATGCAACAAAATTGAAATAATGATTTCTTTATTGTTAAGATTAAACCTAAATTCAATCGGACTGACAAATTCATAGCATCATCAAAGTAAATTAACCAAAACCCTGTTTTCTTTTGCCTCTTGCCTGTCATAACGACAATTTTTAACGCTCACCTACTTATGAACTAAGACTTAGGAGTAAATCGTGATATGTATTCTGGGGATTCCGGGTTAGCAAAAGTCAACTCAATATGGAGTTTACAGCCAAGCTTGAAGTTTAAAATTGCAGATTTTCTCATTAATCAAACTATAGATGCTGCTTTTTGTTTAGGAGAAAACGCGCAGTTTATTTATGTCAACAATGCCACTTGCACGCTCACAGGATACTCCCGCGAAGAATTACTATCCATGAATCTGAGTGATTTGGATATAGATTTTTTATTACATAACTGGTCAGAACAATGGCAAAATATGAAAAATTTAGATCACCTCTCCTTTAAATGTCGCTATCGCTCAAAGGAAGGACGAATATTTTTAGCTGAACTAAATCTTACTTATATAAAATATCCAAGTAACGAGTTTTGCTGCGGGTTTATTCGGGAAAATAATAACTTAGTAGAATTAAGTGTCCAAAAATGGATTAATGAAGGTAGAGAAAGTAAAAAGAAATTACAACAGGAAAGTAATAAACAGGAAGGTGATAAAATTCAACATCAGCATATTGATAACTTACTGCAACTCAGAGAGTCTAGATTTCGTACCTTACTAGAAGCAACAAAGGCTGGTATTTTCCTAATTCAAGGTAGACAAATTTACTATGTCAATTCTGCTGCGGAATTACTCACCGGTTATACAAAAAAGGAACTATTAGCAGACTTTGATTTTAACCAAATTATCAAAAGTCGAACATCTAAACCTCCAGAAACAACTAACTGGGAATTTGAATATCAGGAGATAAATATTATTACCAAAGATGGTAAAGAACGATGGTTAGATGTTGCCATGACTCGCTTTGATGGAGGGGTAGATTTTGATGGTCAAGAAGTTGAAGTCCTTACAGCTACTGATATCACAGATTATAAATCTGCACAATTGGAATTGCATCAGGCTTTAGAACAAGCACAAGAAATCAGTAAAATTCGAGCTAATCTTGTGGGTATACTCTGCCATGAATTTCGGACACCACTAAATGTTATTTCATTTTCCAATAGCTTACTCAGACGACATATAGATAAATGGGAAACAGACAAGAAATTAATATTTATTGAACACATTCAAACAGCATCTGAACAAATCAATCAGGTATTAGATGATATTTTATTATTATCTAAAGCAGAATCAGCGCAAATTATAGTTGAGCAGCAAAAGGTTAATATTGTGAATTTTTGTCAAGATTTAATTACACAAATGGTAATCATTAATAGTAATAAATATATTGATTTTCAGAGTCAAGGCAACTGTTTAGACGTATGGATTGACCAAAAAATACTGAAACCAATTTTGAATAACTTGCTAGACAATGCAATTAAATATTCTCACCCTAATAGTGTGGTGGACTTAATTGTTTCGTGTCACCAGGAAAAAATACAGTTTCAGGTTAAAGATAAAGGTATTGGTATTCCCGAAATAGACCAAGAAAGACTTTTTGAACCGTTTTATCGAGGTAGCAATGTTGATAATACTTCGGGAACAGGACTAGGCTTATCAATTGTCAAAAATCTAGTTGATTTATATGGAGGTCAAATCACAATGGTTAGTAAAGTGGGTGTCGGTACTACATTTACCTTAGTTCTACCATCAGTTCCCATATTTCCCAGTTCATAGAAAAAAGGGAAAGAGTCTTTTGCAGGATGAATTATCAATTATCAATTATCAATTATCAATTATCAATTGCTATTAATCATTCCCTGTTAGAACTTTTATTGGTTTCAAAATGATACGCGAATCGTCGAAAACAATTCTTGTAATTGAAGATGATGCTATTACCCGCCATCTCTTCTTAGACAGTCTTGAGGCTGAAGGTTTTGTTACGATAGGAGCAGAAAATGGTCAAGTTGGTATTCGGCAAGCAGAAGAAAATTTACCTGATTTGGTAATTTGTGATCTGCTCATGCCAGTTATGGATGGTTACAGTGTTTTAACTAAGCTACGTCAAAATCCTCTCACAGCAATTATTCCTTTTATTTTTCTCACAGCAAGTAATTCTAAGGCTTCTATGAGAACAGGAATGGAGTTGGGAGCAGATGATTATTTAAGTAAACCTGCTACTGTCGATGAGTTGCTGAAAGCAATTTCTATTCGATTAGAAAAACAATCTTTGCTCAGATCCTGGTATAGTCCGAACTCTCATCAAGTTTCGCAAAAAGTTTCAGAACTTCCAGCTACATTAGGAAATTCAGAGTTAATCTTCCCTAATATCTCCCACCTGCAAAAAGTTTTTGACTATATTGAGGCTCATTATCACCAAGGTATTACTTTATCTGATGTCGCCGAAGCTGTTGGTTATTCTCCAGCTTATTTAACTAACCAAGTATCCAAACAAACGGGAAAAAGTGTTAATACTTGGATAGTTCAACGTCGTATGGCCGAAGCGTGTTCCTTACTAAAAAGTACGAATCTGACAATTGAAGAAATTGCTACCAAAATAGGCTATCAAAATTCTTGTCATTTTTCTCGCCAGTTTAGTCACCATCACAAATTGTCGCCGACTCTTTGGAGAAAACAAAATCAATTACTTCAGGTTTCCGCATCTGCCAAATTGCAATTTATCAAATCTCGTTCTCAATTAACAAACCCTGTTTCTTGTTAATATCAGAATAATGGACAATTGACAATTGACAATTGACAATGGACAATGGACAATGGACAATGGACAATGGACAATTACCAAACCTGGAAGTGAGTAGGATTAGAAGATAGAAATTTTTTTCTTTCTTCTCCTGGGAAAAGATCAGTTTTCAAACCTGAATAAAACAATTGTCAATTATCAATTATCAATTATCAATTTTTAGAGGTTGTAAACTGTTGGATTAATAATTGTATTGCCAACGCTAACAAACCCAAGGCTACTATACCAAAGATTCCCGTTCCCAAAGCCACCACACCCACCACTAAGGTACGAACAGCGGAGGCGATATTGAGGACTATTTGGTTATCAGAATGAATAGGTTTATTAGCAAAAGTGGTAGCGATCGCAATCATTAAAGAATACATCGCAAATGCAAATCCTCCTGACATTACCGCCCCAGTTATACACCTTAATGGCGTTGGTGGAACTTGTTCGGGAGTCTCTTTTTCTTTTTCGTTAACTTTGGGTTTGTTCATAATTTGCTCATTGGTAATTGGTAATTGGTAATTGGTAATTGGGTTATTAGCTTCCCCTACTTCCTGACTCCTGACTCCTATCAATTTAATATCTGAATCCCATTGCCAATTGTCTGAGTTACAAACAATTCTAAATCCTCATCAGGAATTGCTTCTCTAATTTTCTGCTTAACTATTTCTGCTTGTGCTTTTGATTCCACAATAGCAAATACAGAAGGTCCAGAACCTGACATCATTGTGCCTAAAACCCCTTCTTGACTAGCAAATAATTCCCGCAATTGTAATACTTGAGAATAAGAAGGTAATACCACTTTTTCTAAATCATTGTGCATTTTGTTGGCGATTTTTACTGCATCTTTATTGACGATAGCTTTGACAATTTCTGCCGAATGCACTGCACTAGCACGAGCCGCTAAATCTTCAGTATTTGTCATATAGGTACTACCAAATACTTGCCGATAGGTTTTATAAGCCCAAGCTGTAGAAACTTCCAAACTGCGATATTTAGCTAATACTATATATATGTGATCTAAACTTGGTAAAGGAGAAAGTTTTTCACCTCTACCTGTAGCTATTACTGTTCCTCCCGCAATACAAAATGGCACATCTGAACCGAGTTGTGCGCCTAATTCTTCTAATTCTGATTGAGTTAATCCCAAATTCCACATCAAATCTATACCCACTAACACCGCTGCTGCATTTGTCGAACCTCCAGCTAAACCCGCAGCAACAGGAATGTTTTTTCTCACAGTAATATCAATCCCACCAAAATTACTAAAAGCATCAGGAAATTGCTTGGCCATTAGTGCAGCGGCTCTGTATGCTAAATTACTGTTATCTGTAGGTACTTGGGGATGATGACAATAAACGCGAATCGCTTCTGTGCTGGCAGCGTGTAAATCTATTTGATCTGCAAGGTCTATGCTTTGCAGTATCATTGCTAACTCATGATATCCATCAGGGCGGTTGCCGATGATTTCTAAATACAAGTTTATTTTCGCAGGTGCAATTAAGCTATAAGAACGCATATAAGTTATCAGGAGTCAGGAGTCAGGAGTCAGGAGTCAGGAGAAAGGAGTCAGGAGAAAGGAGTCAGGAGTCAGGAGTCAGGAGTCAGGAGTCAGGAGTCAGGAGTCAGGAGAAAGGAGTCAGGAGTCAGGAGTCAGGAGTCAGGAGAAAGATAAATATTTCCTGTTTCCCCAGTCCCCAGTCCCCAGTCCCCAGTCACCATATTTACCAGTGATACCCATTGTGTAACACTGAGGTCTTCGGCGCGAGATTGGGGATTAATATTTAATTGTTCCAGTAATTGCGTCAAGCGATCGCGCTCAATTACCGATTGCAAGTTATTTCTTAACATTTTCCGCTTCGCCCCAAACCCTAATTTAACCAGATTTTCTAGCTTTTTGGGGTCATTAGCGGTAATTTCTCTCTGTCGGGGGACTAAGCGCACCACAGCAGAATCAACTTTTGGTGGTGGGTAAAATGCACCAGCGGGAACTGTACAAATTAACTCACAATCTGCCAAATACTGCACCCGCACCGACAACGCTCCAAAAGTTCTTGATCCTGGTTTAGCATATAATCTTTCTGCTACTTCTTTCTGAATTAGTAACACAATAGAATCATAGGGTTGAGGATTGGGGTTAGCAATAGTACCCAGTAACTTTTCAATAATTGGACCTGTAATATTATAGGGAATATTAGCAACAACTTTATTTTGCTGTTGAAACTTAGGAAAAGCTGTTAATTGAGAAGCTACATCAAGAGTGAGAAAATCACCTTGCAGCAGTAAAAAATTTTCTCTTTCACCTAGTTGTTTTACCAGTAATTTACACAAATCTCTGTCAATCTCAACAGCAACCAAAGAATGAACTAAAGGTAATAAACGCTTAGTTAAAATTCCTGTACCCGGACCAATTTCCAAAATCCTATCATCTTCTTGACAGTTGGCTGCTTTAACAATAGCGTTAAGAGCTTTTTCACTTTTTAACCAATGTTGAGCAAATTGTTTGCGCGGTTGCACCATTTATATTGATTTCTCCATAATTAATAAAAATAAAAATTTCTGCTAATAGCCCCAGATTTGGTTTTAGAGTTAATGTATCTATCTGAGAACTTGCACAATCTCTGAATATGAACATTTATAACACTAAGATAAAATCTATTTTACCCGTAATTTTATTAGCAGTTTGCGCCAGTATTAGCAGTTGTACTTCTAGCGATATTTCTGATAATACAACTTCAACACCAACACCAAACAACACAGTTTCCCCAACTCCCCAAAATTCTCCAACATCTCAACCATTTTCCAATCAACCCTCTCCCGATGCAACTTCTCAAGCTGTTTCTGGTAAAACTACTCAAGTCACCCTATACACAAGTGATGCTCAATGTCAAGATTATATTTCCAAACAAACTTCAGTGTCAGCAGATGAACCAGTCAACGAAGCTGTAGGTAAAATCTTAGAAGAGCGAGATACAGCCGATTTTAGCCTAGTCGGATATCGTGTTAACGTTGATAATGGAGTTGCAACAATTGATATACGAATTGCTCCTGATTCAAAGCGGCAAATAGTTTCTCTTTCTAGTTGTGAGCAGTTTGCATTGTTTGGTAGTCTCCGTAAAACCCTCACCAGTAACCCCCAATGGAACATCAAAGATGTCCGCTTTACAGAACGTGGTCAGGAAGTTGTATTTTAAAGGGACTGGGGACTGGGGACTGGGGACTGGGGACTGGTGACTGGGGACTGGTGACTGGGGACTGGTGACTGGGTAAGAGTTTTCCTAACCAGCAATTACCAATTACCAATTACCAATTACCAATTACCAATTACCAATTACCAATTACCAATCACCAACTAAAGTAAAGATTTTCTAGCGATTCTGCCCAAATAGATAATCACACTATTACTATAAAAAGGAGTTTCATCAAGGAGGATAAACCGATGGATGTTAAGCTGATTTTAGTAGGATTCACTGTTATCTTTACCTTTGCGTGCTTATTTTTCGGTACAAAAAATGGCTTTTATGATTCAGACAACTATCATGGCAACGGTTCTGCACATTAATTTGCACATTAACCAGAGTTAGAGCGCATGAGGGATGATCTATCAGTATCGTCTCGTCCTGATCCTGGGGATGCAGCTAATGAATTAGAATGTCTGCCCTATAGTGTTCAGCATGAAGATGAAGGTGTTTGTCTATTAGTACGCATGGGTCCCCACCGCATTTTATTAGATTGCGGTTTGGGGGATATTTCATATCTGACTAGGGACATAACTAAATCTGCACAGAAGGGTAGTTCACCATTACCAGCAGATTTAGTGTTGGTTAGTCATGCTCACCCAGATCATGCTAGAGGTTTGCTGGCACTTAATCAAGCTTTTCCTCTTATGCCTATTTATGCTAGTGAGGTGACTAGCAAGTTATTACCGTTAAATTGGCCGGAACAAGCACCGGAAGAAATTCCTTCCTTTTGTCAGGCGTTACCTTTGCGATCGCCTATAGAAATACAAGAAAATCTAGTAGTAGAATTATTTCCCGCAGGTCATCTTCCCGGTGCTGTGGCTATTCTCCTCACCTACCATACCCCGCGCCGTGATTATAAATTACTTTACACAGGAGATTTTTTCCTCTCCAATTCTCGCCTAGTAGATGGGTTGCGCTTAGAAGAGTTAAGAGGTTTACATTTAGATGTTCTCTTAATTGAAGGCAGTTATGGAACATCTCGCCATCCTCACCGTCGCAACCAAGAAAATCAACTAGCGGAAAGAATTAACCGCGCCATAGCTGATCACTGTTCTATTATTTTACCCACACCGGCTTTAGGCTTAGGTCAAGAATTGTTGATGTTGTTACGCTCTCATCACCATTTTACTGGCCGGGATTTAGATATTTGGGTAGATGGCAATGTAGCTACTGGTTGTGATGCTTATTTAGAACTTTTAACCCATTTTCCCGCCTCAGTCCAAAATTTTGCCCGTCATCAGCCTTTATTTTGGGATGAAAGAGTACGTCCCCGTGTGCGGCGTTTAAAAGTGGAAGATTTGACTACTTTAGGCAGTTCACCCTGTATTGTCCTCACTGACTCCACAGCGGATTTAAGTAAATATTGTCAACCCAACACAGGACCTTGGCTCATTCTCCTACCAGAAAAAATAGATATCAAAGTTAATTCAGAATATCCCGCAGCAACCACCATAGAAAGCTATCTTTTAGCTCAACACAGTGATGGACCAGGAACAACCCAATTAATTCATAATTTACGACCCCAGCACGTGGTTTTTATCCACGGTTCTCCTGCTTATTTAGCTGACCTAACCAGTTTAGACGAGTTACAAAATCGTTATCATCTTCATTCCCCAGCAGCGGGAATTGTGGTAGAATTGCCCATTGGTGAAACATTTTTACAACCTTCTGCCCCGGAAACTAATTATGAAGGGGAGTTGACGGAACTAGAAACAGTCATTACGATCTCCCTACCAGAAGCAATTACAGAGGATCCGCGTTGGCAGCAATTTGCGGATACTGGTTTAATAGAAGCCCGTTGGCAAGGGGAAGAACTGGTATTAAGAGGTTTGTCTCAACGAGAACTGCTGAATCAAAATAGCTTAGATGCAGCCCGTAGTAAGCACCCCTATACCTGGTCAGATTTAGAGTGTTGTGGTACGTGCAAATACCAGAGGGGGCAACGGTGTTGGAATCCCGCAGCCCCATTGTATAACTTTAAAGTTACCCTGGAAGGTTATTGTCCTGCCTTTGAAAGTTTATCTGATCTAGAATCCTGACTCCTATTCAGGATTGCTGGATTTTGGATTTTGGATTGTGTTTGAGTTACTTGCAATCCAAAATCTAAAATCTAAAATCTAAAATTTTCTTTCCCTAGTCCCTAAATGGTAATTTTTGGGTAGACAAAGAGTTATTAGTCGGGATTCAAGTCAGTAAAACGGTTACGGATACGTTCCGACTCAGGACAGTCTTCAGTCATGAGAGGTTCTACATTACCCCGTGGTACGGAAGCTAATTTTTGCGTTACCGAGCCAATGCTTTCTAGGCGAACCATCTCTTCCCAAGAACAAACTTCGTCTTCTTCGTCTGTTTCATAGCGTAGAGTCACTAGATCACCCTCTATATCTATAATGCGGGCCCGCTCTATCCAGCGTTGCTGATCCCGCAAAAAAACACATACCTCCCGCCCGTCGCAACACAGTTGATAAATCTTGCGGTGTAGCATGTACTACTTCTGCCTTTTTAAACAACGTAGTTAAACTTGTGAAAATTTGGGTCTTAACCCGGTAAGAGATACCCTAAAGAGTTCAATTTCATGCTTGGTGAACTATTGCAATAACCCAATCTCACAAGGACTCGGTGGTGGCAGTCAATATAAGGAATTTTTGGGTTATGAACCAATGGTTACTGCTTCAGTTGAGCTTAATCTTTTTTAGGGCAATGCTAGATCATGTCTACTTCATAGAAGTCCAACATTTCTGGATTTTTCCTTACCTGGTGAATACTTGGTGGTGTTTCCTGATTACCATCCTGTAATAAACTGTACTGCAAAACCAGCGTTAATTGCGGTTGTTTTAGTTGCCTACTTGTAGTCATTGGCATTTCTAGGAAGTCTGGGGACTCGGCTGTACTTTTAACCCTTAATGTATTTGATCTTAACTCATTCTCAGGCTTAACTTCATGGTTTTAAACAACAATCACCCAAGACTTTTCAGTTTTGCTCTGTAGCATGAGGTGTAATACGGGCATTTTGCCTGTCAGTGGCGCAAATATGGCGATATTTCAGGATTAGGAATTTTTTTTGCTGGCAATTTTTTCTTGGTGATATTCATAAATTAGCAAAATTTATTACTCGTTATTAATTCGGTGAGTTTTTACAAATTTCAATTTAGGTAAATGCGCCAATAAAAATATAATGATGATTATTTGTATATAGCCATTTCCAAGAAGTGTGAGGTACAAAGTTTTTTCGTTTTAGGGAACTCTTAACAGGGAACTCTTAACAGGGAACAGGGAACAGTGAATAAATTTGTTTGTACTTCATTAGACTTAGAAGCGCTATATTAAGCTTTAATAATTCAATCTAGGTTCTACTGAATAAACCGAAAACTTACAGGACTTACGCAAAACAGAAACACAGTAGGCCCATAATCAACATATCCCATCTGAATGATGAGAGCCAAAGTGTGAGAAAGTTAGGCTTCATGTTAAGTTGTATCGAGTAATTCTTAGTGACATTTGTTCAGTACAGGCAATTCTCTAGAATTCTTTGAACAAGCTTCTCGTTTAACTGTACCTATGCGGATTGCTTCGTATAGGTTTGTCAGAGCTTTTAAATCATCGGATTGATAGCACCTAGTTGCCAATACCTGAAGGAGTAAACCCTCTGATTCAACACTAAGATATCCGGTTTGAAAGGCAGATGCAATGAGTGTGCGAATCATGATCAATAGGGCAAATGAACGATTTATCATTTCTATTGTCAAACACTTGCTTGCTAAATACATTGATATAAAACAGTAAATATTCGTGATTCTCATTACAGAAAAGTTGTGACCTCCATCACGATTAAAAAACAGAAATCCTCTATAATTAAAGGCTTTTATCTACGTACTGATAAACTACAAGCAGTCAAAAATACAACTACTTCAAATGTGATCAAGAATAGTGTGAGTCTGCAATTATACTATGAAGATTGTATGAAACAAGGAATAGTTAGTATCAAAGATTACAATTTAAAAAATCTTTGCTCACGGTAAAAATTGGCGGAAATCTTCATCCTGTTGACTTAACTGCACCCAATTTAAATTTAGTGATTGGAATTTTTGTACCAAGCGATCGCACGCTGGGCGTTCAGTGGCATAGTGTCCAGCATCAATTAAAATTAATCCTTGATCTCTACTTTCTTGAAATTGATGAAATTTACAATCGGCGGTGAGATAGGCTTGGGCGTTGGTTTTCACGACTGCGGAAATAAAACCTGCGCCCGATCCGCCCAAAACCGCAACTCGTGAAATTTGCTGTTGTAAATTCGCTGCGGGGGAAAAAATCAATTTTGGGGGATGAAGTTGAGTTTGAATTGTCGAGAGTAATTCTTGCAATGTTAAAGCTGGTTCTAACATTCCTACCCGTCCATATCCTAAACCAGATTGGGTGGGAACTATGGGAGATACCGCTTGCAGTTGTAATATTTGTGCCAATACATCCGCAGTGCCATCATTTACCTGGTCGAAATTTGTATGGGCGCTGTAGATACCGATATTGTGAGTAAAAGCTAACCTTACCATTTCTGCTAGTGCTTCCCCACTGCGGAGAGATTTAGGGGGATTAAAAATCAGGGGATGATGGGCAAAAATCAGATTAGCGTTGAGAGCGATCGCTTCTTTCATTACTGCTAAAGTCGGAGTTAAACACACTAATACCCGTGCTTTTGCACCCAACACACCAGGTTCAATCTGCCAACCACAATTATCCCAGTTTTCACACCAAGCGGGATTTGCCCATTCTTCAAACCAGGTGATTAAATCAGTAATTTTCATTAGATATTTTCACTTATGATTTTAAGTAATTTTATTTAAGTAGGATGATTAAACCATTTTAGCCCAAATTCAGCTATGGTTAAACCACATCCAACACAGGTAGGAGTCAGGAGTAGGAAAAATTGGGAGCATCCCACACAGCCACACCAAAAACTCTCGCTCAACTTTCTTACCTTTGTGTCCTTTGCGTCCTTTGCGGTTCAATCATATCAGGACTTTGGTGCATATTATTTCCATAGATAAAAATAAATTTACAATGAATATATTTTGATATTTTTTGAGAGCATTTTGTATTTTCTTAATTTTGGGTAAAATAATTATCAGTTATTATCCCCAAATGTGAACTACCAACTCTCTGGTATGATTATGCTGGCGATGTTCCCAAATGTAAATACCTTGCCATGTTCCCAAAACTAGATGACCATTATTAATGGGGATGTTTTCGGAGGTATGAGTTAAAACTGTGCGGATGTGTCCTGGCATATCATCAGCACCTTCGGCATCATGAATATAATAGTTACCTTCTGGTACTAATTTAGCCATAAAATTTGCTAAATCTATTAATACATCAGGATCAGCGTTTTCTTGAATGATTAAACTGGCTGAAGTGTGACGCAAAAATAAGGTGCAAAGTCCAGTTTTTACTCCAGATTCGCCAACTATAGCGGCAACTTTTGATGTAATATTCTGAAAGGATTTGCCAGTTGTGGAAATTCTCAGTAATTTTTGATAGTGTGTCATAATAATTTTGGATTTTGGATTTTGGATTTTGGATTTTAGGTTGGGAGTGTTTCAGGAATTTTAGTTAAATTGACTTAAAATAATCTATCACTGCTTTGGCTATAGTTTCATTACCATTTTTAGCTATGGGTTGTGGTTGTTTTGGCGGTTGGGGTAAGTCATGAAGAAAATCCCAAGTTCCATCAAAAAATTCTGTTGGTGTGATAATTTGATGGTGGTTGTAATTCTTAATTCCTTCTAATAGCAAATCAGCTTCCGCAAAGTCATGACGCGGGATGGTAATAATAGGAAGTCCTAGAAGTGTAGCTTCTGCAAAAGTGCTGTACCCTGGTTTAGAAACTACTCTGCTACAAATTGGCATAAAATCAACAGGACGATATTGGCGATTTTGCACTTTAATTAAGTTAGGTAAATCTGGTGCGGAAGCATCAAAGGTGATAAATTGCCAATCAGAAAATTTTTCAATATTATTATAAGGAATTGCTTGTAAACCTAAACCTCCAAATGTTAGCAAGATGGTTTTTTCTGGTGGTGTAGTTATTCCCCAAATGGTGCGGATTTCATCAATAGGGAAACCGGGAGAACCACCTGTTAAACCCACATCTATGATATTAGGAAAAGCAGACATGGGTGTATGGAAGGGAAGACGAAATAAGCGATCGCTTTTAGTATACCAATCACTGACCCAATCAGCAATTTCTGTAAATTCTCCTCCCCAATCTTGATAAATAAAGTCCCAACTAAAGTTACTAATCATCCAACAGGGAATGTTTGCTGCTTTCCCAAACCCAGCCGCCAGAAAAGGAATATCTGCTAATATGAGATTAACACGATTTTGGCGAAGAAAATTAACTTCCGAAGCAATTAACGAATTTTGATTTTTTTTAATTTCTCTTAACTTGTCTAAGGTTGCTGCTTTATCCATTGTCAAACTATCAGCTTGAACTACACCTAAATCAAAGGCACGTTGACGCAGAATAAAATCACCTTTGATGTAGGATTCAAGCAGCCATCGGGGTGCAGTTGTAGCAATAATTAACAGCACTTCTGGGCATAATTTTTGAATTGTTGCAGCTATTGATGCGGTTCGGGTAGCATGGCCAAAGCCGTGGTTAGTGATGGTTATATATAAAATTGGACGGTTCATAGATGAGGTGATGGGGTGAAAATTTCTACAAATGAGAAAATTCTTTAATTGCTGCTATTAATTGGTCAATTTCTGATTTTAAGGTGAGGTAATGAACACTTACCCGAATACAATTAGGATTGGCAATTGTGCGAGTTAAGATTTTTTGTGATTCTAAAAACTGCACTAATTTTAAACTCCGCTGATTATTAGTTAGCACAAAAGAAACTAACCCGCTTTGGGGAGGGGAATTTTTTAAACATTTGACATTAGATAACTCTATCAACTTTTGCCAAAGATACTCACTGTTTCTGCAAATTTGCTGATATATTTCCTCTGCTGTTCCCCATTGATGATGAATGGCGATCGCTTCTTTTAAAGCAATATATAATGGAGTTGCTAAGGTAGACACTTCATATCTTCGCCCATCTGGTTGCCAATTAATTGGTTGTGCTTGATTATTAGTGATGACTCCATCTAAACCTATAAATGTTGGCTGCATCATTTCCCGTGCTTCGGGTCGTACATACAAACCCCCTACACCCGCAGGACCGCATAACCATTTATGTCCAGTAAAAGCATAGAAATCTACCCCCAATTCTGTTAGATTTAAAGGTAGAACCCCCACTGATTGAGCCGCATCTACCAACAACAGAGAATTATTTTTTCTACATATTTCTGCAATTTTGTCAATAGGCAAAACTTGACCAGTATTCCACAAAACATGACTTAAAACTACCAGGCGAGTATTGGGGCGGAGATTTTCAGCAATAACACTGACAGGATCACCCTCGTTTAAAGTCGCCATCAGCGGACAAGTGGAAACTTCTACAGCGAATCTACGACTAATTTCTTGGGCTGTGGCAATCACTCCGGGATGTTCACAATCAGACAGCAGCAAGTGATCACCAGCTTGCCAATTAATCCCCCACATTCCGATGTTACAACCAATGGTGACATTGCCTGTGAGAGTAATTGTGTCAGATGGTACATTTAAGGTAGAGGCGATCGCCTCCCTTACAGATTGCATTTGGGGAGATATCCAGCGATAAGCTTCCGCACCAAAAGGTCCTATTTCCTGAATATGCGCTTGAGTTTGGCTGATAGCATCCATCGCCCCTTGAGGCATTGGTCCTTGTCCGCCATAATTAAAATAAATCTTGTTCCCTAAAGCTGGAAATTTTTGCCGATGGTGATCCAACATATTAATTTTAGTTTAGATTTTGGATTTGGGATTTGGGATTTTAGATTTTAGATTTGGGATTTTGGATTTGAGATTTGAGATTTGAGATTTTGGATGGGAAATTTAAAATGTTAAATCCGAAAATTGAGCATAAAAACCCCTATTTAACCCCCTATTTATTCATAATATTCTTCTCTCCTAACTCCTGACTCCTGTACTGGCGTTCGCGAAGCGTGCTGGAAGCATCAGCATTCGGAAAATAGCCTTTTCATAAAATTGATAATTTTTCGCCTGAATGCTTCGCCCCTACTTCGCCCCTACTTCGCCTCTACGACTTCTGATTCCCAAAATATCCCAATTGTTGTTAACTTAAATGAATGATCATTAATGCTGAACTCCTACTCCAATATCAACGCTGTAAGCGACGGCCTTTTTTAGATACTCATGGTGACTATAACCAGCGAGATATTCCCCATGAGTTGTTGATAAAAGTGCAACAGGATAAAATTGCTCATCAGAAAAGTATAATTCATAACCTGTCATATCACAAACCTGTTTTTCCTCCAGGAAACTGGGAAGCTGGTGCAGCAGCCACTATAGAACTGATGCAGCAAGGTGTGGAGTATATACATAATTCTGTATTATTAGCCACTTATGAAGATGAATATACTTTACTGAGTCGTCCAGATTTACTTGTCAAACAGCCTGGAAAATCCAGTTTTGGAGACTGGGTTTATATTCCCGTGGATATTCAACTAGGTAAACGTCCCAAACAAGAATATCAGGTTATAGCTGCTTTTCACGCAGAAATTTTGGGAGCATTACAGGAAGTAACACCAGATGAAGCTTGGTTAATCTTGCGGAATAAAGATACAACTTATGTGGTAGACTTGGATAAATGGACACCACAAATGCTGGATATTTTGGCGGAGTATATTCAAGTGGTAGAGTCGCCAGAAGCACCAGAGGTATTTATTGCCCGTCAAAAATGCCATCTTTGTCACTGGTATAATCATTGTTATGCGATCGCCCAATCTCAGCAACATCTGTCACTGTTACCAGGTGTGACACCAATTCGCTACACTCAACTACAAGCATTATCTACTACTACTTTAGAAGCACTCGCTAACACGAATCCCAGCACTTTAGAAAATGTCATTGGTTTTGATACTCAAGTAGCATCTAAATTAATAGTACAAGCAAAATCAACATTAGCAAAAACTCCTTTAATTTTACCCTTTGCTTTACCAGCAGAAAAACTCACATTTACCGCCCCCATCGAGTTATATTTTGATATTGAAGCCCAACCAGATTTAAATTTAAATTATCTGTTGGGGGTTTTAGTAGTTGATAGAGAAAATAATACAGAAAAGTTTTATTCATTTTTAGCAGAAACACCAACTCAAGAAAACCTAATTTGGCAGCAATTTTTAGATTTAGTTTGCCAATATCCCCAAGCACCAATTTACCATTTTTGTAATTATGAAGTCGAGACAGTAAAAAAACTAGGTAAACTTTATTGTACACCTTATTCCTTAATTGAACCTCTACTGACTCGATTTGTAGATATTTATGAACAATTAACAGAAAGTGTTGCCTTACCAATAGAAAGTTATGCCCTCAAAGCGATCGCACGTTGGTTAGGATTTGAATGGCGTGATCAAGAAGCTAGTGGTGCTAAGTGTATTTATTGGTATGATCAATGGTTAGAAACAGGCGATCGCCATTTTTTGGAACTGATCCAACGGTACAACGAAGATGACTGTCGTGCTACCCGCAAAGTTAAAGATTGGCTAGTTAATTTTTTCCAAACCGAATATACTAGAAAACTAGCGTAATCCAATTTTGGATTTTAGATTTTAGATTTTGGATTTTGCAAACTACATCCTACTTGTCCAATTGTTAATTTTTAATTTTTCACTTTTAATTGGCATTACTTCTTCATGCAACTAATGAAAAAACTCAGAACACCATTATTCATTATTTACTTGACGATTACCATTATCATTAGCAGTATTATCAGTATATTCTTCAGTAATATTGCCTCAGCAACAGTTAAAATAACAGATATAAAATTTATTGGTGCAGCCACCTTACCCACAGGATACTCTTTCCAAAAAACCGAACTAGGAGGATTATCAGGAATTACTTATGATGCTAAAAATGATCTTTATTATGCCATTTCTGACGACAGAGGGCAAAAAGCACCTGCTCGATTTTATACCTTAAAAATTGACCTCAGCACAGGAAAATTAACCAAAGATGGAGTTATTCCCGTAGCTGTCACCACCTTATTAAATGAAAATAATCAAAAATTTCCTCCTAGTGAAACCGATACAGAAGGTATTGCTGTAACTAACAAAGCCACTGTATTCATTGCTTCTGAAGGAGATGTGCAAAAATCCATAAATCCTTTTATTAAAGAATTTTCTCTATCTTCTGGCCAAGCTATTACCAGCTTACCTATACCGGATAAATTTTTACCAGATCCAAAAAGTCAGCAGGGTATACGTAATAACTTAGCTTTTGAAAGCCTCACCATCTCAGAAAATAATCAATCATTATTTACAGCGACTGAAAACGCACTCATTCAGGATGGTGCAGCGGCAAAACCCGGCTTTGGTAGTCCTTGTCGCATTGTGCAATATAACCTAGCCACCAACCAACCGGAAAAAGAATTTCTGTATATCACAGAACCAGTTACACCGCTATTCAATTTTACAGGCAGGTTTGACAGTGGATTACCAGATTTACTTTCTTTAGATAATCAAGGACATTTACTGAGTGTAGAAAGAACTTTTACAGGTTTGGGATTTGCGATTTCTTTGTTTCAGGTTTCTCTAGAAAATGGCGATGATATTCATGATATTAACAGCCTTTCAAACATTGACATCAACAAAATCAAACCTGTAGAGAAAAAACTACTCTTAGATTTACAGACTCTCGATGTAGCTTTAGACAACATAGAAGGCTTAACCCTTGGTCCAAAACTACCTGATGGACAAACTTCCTTAATTCTAGTCAGTGATAACAATTTTAACAAACTCCAAAGCACCCAGATCCTAGCCTTTAAACTCAAGCTAGAATCACCCTTAAATCGGTTATTGCGTCTGCTACGAATCTCTCCATAGAAACGAATCGGGAGCCACTTCTAATGATTCCCTCACCGAAAGACTTTTATGCCTACGGCACCCTACGCGAACAGCAACCCCTAATTAAGTAATTCTGAAAAATGAAAGTTTAGATTTATCAAAGTTTTTTGTAATCTGCGAGCAAATTTGTTTAGGTTTACATTGCGCTTTTATGTAATGGAATATCTGCTAATAATTCTTACTCTTTGATTCTCTTTACCCTTGAACCCCCCCATCACTGCGCTAATATTCTTAGCATTAGTATTGCCACAGCACAGAAAGAAAAGTTAAAAGCTTGGGTTAAACAAAGTGAGCAACTACCTTCATCCTCTAAATCTCATACCAGCAAAAAAATGTTAAAGCAGCAGTACAAGCAAATCCAAACTCAAATATTGGCACATCTGGAAGCTAAAAGCCAGTCCACAGGTTAGGAGGTTGGGGAGACAGGGGGAGCAGGGGAGGATAATAACCCAATCACCAATCACCAGTCACCTGTGAAAAAAAAATTTCAATTTTTTCTCCCAACTACTTGACAGCCAAAAAAGATTAAGCAATAATAGTATAGTTGAGAAAAACGCAATCAACTGTTAGGGACTGTAGTTCAATTGGTTAGAGCACCGCCCTGTCACGGCGGAAGTTGCGGGTTCGAGCCCCGTCAGTCCCGTTCCAAAACCCTAAAATCTGATTCCTGGGAGAAAATTTTAAATATCTCTCAGGAATGCTGTTTTTAACAGACTGGGAAAATAACCCATATCGGTGGTTTACAACCACTCAGCACTTGTTAAATTAATAATGCTTTGTGAGAGAGAGAATTAACTGTGTCTGTAAGAGTTCGTATTGCTCCCAGTCCTACTGGTAATTTACATATTGGTACAGCCAGAACTGCTGTATTTAATTATTTATTTGCCCATCATCACGGTGGTAAGTTTATTTTACGCATTGAAGATACAGATTTAGAGCGATCGCGTCCCGAATATACTGATAATATTCTCAGTGGACTGCGTTGGTTAGGCTTAAACTGGGATGAAGGTCCATTTTTCCAATCTCAGCGTTTACACCTCTACCAAGCAGCAGTACAGAAATTATTAGATCAAGGTTTAGCTTATCGCTGCTATACCACATCAGAAGAATTAGACGCGCTGCGGGAAGCACAAAAAGCCAGAAACGAAGCACCCCGCTATGATAACCGTCATCGTAACTTGACCCCAGAACAACAAGCAGCTTTTGAAGCGGAAGGTCGTTCATCTGTAATTCGCTTTAAAATTGAAGATGATCGGGAAATTGTCTGGAATGACTTAGTACGGGGTAAAATGTCCTGGCGTGGAAGTGACTTGGGTGGTGATATGGTCATTGCTCGCGCTTCTGCTGAAGGTATTGGTCAACCTCTATATAATTTTGTGGTAGTGGTAGATGACATTGATATGCAAATTACTCATGTCATTCGTGGAGAAGACCATATTGCCAATACAGCGAAACAGATTTTACTTTATGAAGCTATGGGTGCAAAAATTCCAGAATTTGCCCATACACCCTTAATTTTGAATCAAGAAGGGCGCAAACTTTCCAAACGGGATGGAGTAACTTCAATTTCTGACTTTCAGAAAATGGGTTTTACTGCGGAAGGTTTAGTAAATTATATGACCTTATTGGGATGGTCTGCCCCAGATTCTACGCAGGAAATATTCACATTAGATGACGCTGCTAAAGAATTTACCTTTGAACGGGTAAATAAAGCAGGTGCTAAATTTGACTGGGATAAATTAGATTGGATTAATAGTCAATATATCCATAATATGCCAGTTGATAAACTCATAGATTTGCTAATACCTTTTTGGGAGGAAGCAGGATATACATTTACTAGTGGTAGGGAGCGTCCTTGGTTAGAGCAGTTGGTAAGTTTAATTGCTGCTAGTTTAACGCGGTTAGTGGATGCTGTTCCCATGAGCAAAGTCTTTTTTACTGATGGGGTAGAGTTCAGTGAAGAAGGTAGTCAACAACTGCAACAAGAAGGGGTGAAACCTGTACTGCAAGCAATTGTGACAACTTTGGAAAATCAACCAGAATTTTCCGCAGATACCGCCCAAAGCATCATTAAACAAGTGGTAAAAGAGCAAGGTGTCAAAAAAGGTTTAGTAATGCGATCGCTCCGAGCAGCTTTAACCGGGGATGTACACGGACCAGACCTAATTCAATCATGGTTATTGTTAAATCAGATTGGTTTAGATAAATCCCGTTTAAATCAAGCAATAGCTGGGTAACTGGGGACTGGGGTGATGGGGTGATGGGGAGGTAAATAACCCAATCACCAATCACCAATCACCACTCACCACTCACCTGATAACTGCAAATATCGGGAACTTAAAATAGAAGATTCTTGTCTTTAAAATTACTTAAATATAAATATAATTACAATGACAAAAAAATCCCTTAATCTAGCCATTAGATTATCGTTGATGATAGTTACACTTGGTGTGACAACAGTGATGAATAGTATTGTTAATGCAGAAGAAGTTCCGCCTATTTTTGGTGATATCACCATTAACCGTCAATTTTCACCTGATCCTTTGACAGTCAGGGGAATGAGTGGAGGTTCAGTTCCAGCGAGCAAAGTTAATGGAGAAACTGAAACTCCTACAGGTTCATGTACTGGGTTTGTAGATGAGGACCAAGATCACACTTTAAAACTGCTCAGTAAATTTGACTACCTAAAACTGCAAGTGGAAAGTAAGGCCGACACCACTATAATGATTAAAGGACCAGGTGGTATTTGGTGTAATGATGATTTTGATGGGAAAAATCCTGGTATTGTGGGAGAATGGTTAGAGGGTATTTACAAAATTTGGATTGGTTCCTACGAAAAAGAGAAATACTTTCCTTACACTTTAAAAATCACAGAAGTTAAGTAATAGTTGATAGTTGATAGTTGATAGTTGATAGTTGATAGTTGATAGTTGATCGGGAAACATAAAATTGATTACCCAGTCCCCAATCACCGATCACCAGTCACCAACCTTTGATCATTAACTGTCTGACAGCTAATATACTCAGTGCCAAGGGAAACAGAAACCGTAAATCAACAGTACCATCTGTAGCACGCTCAAATCTTTGATTTAACCCACATTCCGCACCCCAAACTGTCACAGAAGGAAATTACGTAGATAAAAAACCAAAGTGAGCATAAAAACAGACATATAAAGTGAAAAAAGGCATTTAAAAAACCAAAGTGAGCATAAAAACAGACATATAAAGTGAAAAAAGGCATTTGAGAAACACTAAATCACCAAAAATGTCATCAAAACGTATTCTCAATAAGAAGCAATAAGAATGAAAACCACTTAGAGATGTCAACAGATAAATAAAAGAAGATATTCACGACAAAAATTATAAATTAGACTAATATTTCCAGGATAAAAACGAAACTATAGACATACTAAAATGGAGCTATACATCAAATAGATTAGCTCATTTTCACTCATAGAACCCACCCTAAACTGTCAGACAACGAAGATTGGTCGTTTGGGGATTTGAGATTGGCGAACTGCTTGCAGCAGCGCTTCGCTATCGCCATCTAAGATTTCGACCTTTTTGTATCAAAATTATCCTCAACTTGGCTTAAAAACCGAAATTACCGATTGTGACACTGGGGGGTGCGGAATGTGGGATAAAACAGACGCAAGAGCCTTAAAATATGATAAAGTTACAGTGTACTACTTTTAAAGAATTTTCTTAGAAGTAACTTGACAAGCTGATATTCATCACAGAGGTATTTGTATTCATTCTCATAACTAATAATGGGTTCAGTTTGTCTCTTTTTTCTGTCTAAATTCAACAGTATCTCCTGATATTTCCTGAGTGGGAAGCTGAACTTCTTTTAAATTTTTCAGTATCATAGTTCGAGAATTACTATTAGGTGATAAAGATGAAGCTTCAATAAAATCCTGAGTTGCATTACGGCTAAATTCACTAATTTCATTTTTATTAGAAGATAATGTAAACAACACTGAATCCTTTGATGCTTTGTTAGTTTTTAATCTTTCAGCAATTGAAGTAGGAGATATGATAGCTAAGTTTGCTTGTTGATATTCTTGTAGTGCTGATTTGGTAGTATCAATAGAATTATGTCCAATTACTCCTAATATCGCACTATCTTTGACTAGTTCCTGAGCTACTTGTTTTGCTGTGTTAATTTTGTTGCTATCATTAGCAATAACTATTTCTATCAGTCTACTACTCTTACCATTGCGTCTTTCGCGTTTTTCATTAAATTCGTTTTGTGCTTGGGCTACTCCACGTAATATCTCCTGAGCATTATTTATCTTTAGAGTATTATTCTCTTGATTATTACTTATATTATTACCTGTATTTATTGATATTACTACTGCTAATCTTGCAAGAGGGCTGCCCTGAACATTAGCGCGGGCGTTATTGTAGTAAATTAATATTTCTGGGTCATTTTCACTTGGTTTTTTATTTGCCTCTATAGCTTGTTTAAATAACTCAGTAGCTTTTGTATAATCACCTTCTTTGAAAGCTTGAATACCTTGATCACGAAGCTGATTAGTAATGTTAGGGAAAAAAGTGCGATCGCCCCGACTAATTACACTATTATCTACTGCACAAAAAACCCCAAATTCTTTTTTTTCTCCTGGTGGACATGGTTCAGTATATAAACGATAAATTTTAGCCAAGATAATACTACTAGTAACAAATAAACATACAAGACTAATTATTGTTAATATAGACCGCCTTCTTTGATATATGTCTAATTCTTCATCACGTTTAGAAGTGTTAAATTGTGATCTTACGTGAAAAATATCAGGTCTGTTTTGATGTGTATCTACTTGTTTATCAACTTTATAATAACTAGCTGCCAGTAAAAAATCAGTCTTATCATTATCCCAGACTTGTGTTGTTGGGATATTTGGTTTGAATACTCCTTTTATATGTTCTCCTTGCAATTGTTCGTTACTTTGCTTTTCTGCTAAAGTCGATTTTTCTAATTGACTAATTTCTTCATGAAGTGGATGATATTTTATAATCCACTGACGGAATAATTCTATTTTTACTTTTTCATGTTTTGTGCTGTCTAAAAAATTATTTTCTTGTAAGTATTCCTTCGTTCTTTTGATCAAATTAATATCTATAGTATCTCTATTAGATTGATTTCTTGCAATTAAGTGTAAATAATTTTCTGAAATGTTTTGAGACTCTGCCACTGCTGACAAAACAACTTTTTCTATAATAGAAAACTGTTGCCAAAACCATGATAAACCAGCTTCAGCTAATTCAATGGCTTTGTTTACTATGCTTTCTACATCTTTCTTATTAACTTTATTACCAAAATTATTATTTTCTCTCGCCTTACTGAAAATAGCAAAACATATTAATTGAGTAAAATAGGGATGTCCTGCTGATAGATGGAAAATCTCTTGAATCGCATCTTCTGCATACTCAAGCATATTTTGGGCTGGTTGCTTAATTAAATTTGTGGTAGTATGCTGATCTAATAAAGTAATTTCTTTGATGGTAGCCAAATTCTGAAAACTCCTGATTTTTTCGGAAGTTTTCAGTAGTCTGTGATCCATTACTAGAATTAAGAATAATTTTTTATCTCTTTGGATGATAGAAAATAAATTTCTATAAAATACACTTAACGATATTTCTGGATGTGTATTTATGAATATGTCAAAATCATCTAGTGCTAAAACTAAATTTTTGTTTTCTAATGCTTGATATACTTGTGGTAAAAATTCATTATCAAAAACACTGACATCTGACTCTAATTTTGTGATTTCTGGTAATTCTATATTTTTGTCTTCTAATGACAAGTCGCTGATAATTTCTTTAGCTAATTCTGCTAAGACTGTTCCCAGCGATTGTTGAGAGTAATATTCTAAACTTAATGTTACAACAGCAAAATTACTATATGATTCATTATGTAATTCTTTTAATTTGTTAGTAATATTACGCAGGATGGATGATTTACCAATGCGTCTTTGTCCGTATAATACTAGAACTTTTTTGACTTTTTTATGGTCTTGCAGATAGTCACTAATATCCACAAACGAACATTCCCGCCCAAATAATAAGTCTTGGTTAACTGGACGGCCTAGAATATAGGGATTGATGCGAGACATAAAATAACTGTTCATACTCTCATAGTACCCTAATCCGTCTATTTAATTTCGATCAATTTACCATCCTTAACTTGCAATAGAATAGACTCTCCCTGACGCTCTCTTTCTTCTGTAAACTCAAGTGGGTAACCTGATGTTTCGTCGGTAGCAAGATTAACATTTTTTAAGTTTCCTAATACTGTTTTACGAGAAGCACCATTTGACAAAGATTTAATAAATGCCTGTGTAGCATCAAAGCTAGTTGCAGTTCGCCAACTTACATCTCCTCCCCAGAGTTGCTGTAACTCTTTGGCAAATTTCTGTGCTGCTGGTGTTCCTCTAAACCAGGGTATTGCAATTATTAAACCTTCTACATTTTTTCCACCTCTAACTATGGTTATATCATGGTTGTAAAGAGTGTCTCCTGCTAACATTTTGACTTCTGGTCTGGTATTTCGTATTTTTAACTTTTCATTTCTTTTTGTAATTTCCCTAGCAATATTAACAGCAATGTCAACTTTATCCGTATTTGGAACTAAAAGAGCAGCTTCTGCTTTATGGGTATATACACTTCTAGCAACTTCTTTTTCTGCATCAAAACCAGTAGCAGTTAAATCAATTAGGGGACCCCTAACTACCTCACATGGTAATTTTTTATTAGATGTTAGTAATTTTTCAAATTTCTTTGTAAACTCTTCTCTAATACTATTACTATAGGGGCTATTGGGATTAGCGAAAATTACTACTTTTTGCAGGTTCATTTTCTCACAAGCATATTCAGCTAGTTTTGCACCTGTAATTTTATCTGAATAAACTGACCTAAAGAAAACTGGATTATTGAGTAAAATACTAGTGCTAGTAGGAGAAATAACAGGTAATTTTGCTTTTTCGTATATTGGTAAAGCCTTCTGTGTAGCATCACTAGAATTATGTCCAATTACTCCCAAAATTGAAGTATCATTTGCTAATTGTTTGGCTACTTGTTCTGCATTAGCATTACCATCATTAGCAATCACAATCTCTAGTAATCTAGCATTTGAGCCTTGATTCTGCTGATTAAATTGCTCATTATTAAATTTCTGTTGTGCTGTTGCTACCCCCCGTAATATTTCTTGACCATTACTGATACTTATACTGTCTATTGGTATAACCACAGCGAAAGTAAAAGGACTACCTTGTTGATGCGCTAGGGCGTTATTGTAATAAATACGTACTTCTGGATCATTTTTATTTGCTTCTGTAGCTTTTTTAAATAACTCAGCAGCTTGTGTATAATTACCTTTTTTGAAAGCGTGAATACCTTGATCACGAAACTTATTACTAATTTCAGGAAATAAGGTGCGATCGCCTCGACTAATTTTACTATTATCTACTACACACCGAATGCCAAATTCTTTGTTTTCTCCTGGTCTGCAAGGTTTACTAACTGTAGTAAATAATCCATACCCTCCTAAACCAAGAATGGCTATTATAGCTAATCCTAGAACTCCTTTCAATGTTAATATCCTGTTTAGTAAGTGCGGTGTGCCAGCTATAGGTTGAGGAGGTAGACGCCTAGTTTCAGCTATGGGTTCAGATGACACAGGAACAGATGGGTAATCAACATTTTCCGTCAATGTAATATTTGCCCCATTTGCCCCAGTTCTTTGACTTTCAATTTGTGCCAGTGATCGTCTAGAAAACCTACTATTAGGATTAATTTCTAAAACTAACTTAAATTGTTCTTCGGCCTTAGCCCATTCTTGGTTAAGCATTAAATTATGTCCATAATCTTCCCTGACATCTATTAGAGTATGTTTACTTTGTTCACTATCAATTTGATCAGCCATGCGACAAAGTTCTAATGCTTCGTTAAAATCTTTAGCTTCTGATTTTTGTCGGGCTAAATCTAGTAAAGGTTGTAAAATCAGTTCTAGTTGATGAAAATTTGTTTTATAGTAGAATTTATAAATTCGTTTATGTAGCTTAACAGCTTCGTCTATATGTTTTGTACTTAAATATTCTTTAGCTAAAGCAGTAATAGATTTAAAATTATTAGGATTCAGCCTGACAGATTCTCTATACAAGTTCAGTGCTGTATCAGGATTACCTTCGCGTAAATTATCGGCTAATAATAATAACTGTTCTACTTCCTCTTTATTGATAT
Source organism: Sphaerospermopsis sp. FACHB-1194 (assembly GCF_014696235.1). Taxonomy (NCBI): domain Bacteria; kingdom Bacillati; phylum Cyanobacteriota; class Cyanophyceae; order Nostocales; family Aphanizomenonaceae; genus Sphaerospermopsis; species Sphaerospermopsis sp. FACHB-1194. The sequence continues at coordinate 104,562 of NZ_JACJPU010000001.1, forward strand.
TTTGTAAATTATTTTCATTTCGTAAAGTGTCTTGCAAAGGATGTTGTCTAATTAACCAAAGACGAACAAACTCTATTTTTACTTGCCGTCTTGTTTCATCTAAAAATTTATACTCACATAGTTGTTCATAAGCGTCTGTTAAATTTTTTGTGATTTCTATACCGTAGTCATTAGTTAATAGTGTTAGTGGTTCTTCAATAGGATATGATTTGTTATGTTGTCTGTGATTTGCGAGCGCTATATTTTTAGCTTCTGCTGCGGCTGCAACAACTACTTGCTGCTGCGAGTTTAATCCCTCCCAGAACCAGCTTAAACCACCTTGTGCCGCTATTATTGCTTGGTCTAGAATATTTTCAACATTTGTAGCAGTAATATTCAATATACTACTCTGGGGATTTTCTAGATAATTATTACTTACTTGACTATAAATAGTATGACAAATAACCTGCGTAAAATATGGACTTCCAGCAGATAGATTAAAGATGGCATCTATCGCAGAAGTGTCGAATGTTAAAATATCTACTGCGGGTTGAGTAATTAATTTCGCTATGTTATCTTTATCCAACAACGAAATTGGTTTATTGATTGCTGTCCGCAAGAAATTAACTAAAGTTGGTAATTTATTTATTTCTCTTCCAACAATGGGAATAATAAATAATCTAGGAAATAAGCTAGTCTGTGTTAATTTTTGCTCTCTTTCTAATATTTGTATTATGTAATCTGCAAATTGTTGGTTTTCTTGCTCATCATTTCTTGCCATTATTACATCAAATTCATCCCAAAGAAAAACAATTTTTTTATCAACTATCTGCCGATAAACCTCAGGTAAAAACTCGCGACCAAAAATTGTATAATCTCCGATGATATTTTCAGCTAAATGCTCTAATAATAAATGTTCATCTGGTAAATATCCTAAAGCTTCTAATTTCTCCAAAATTTCACGGGCAATCCTGCATAAAATTTCAGCGTTAGATAATCTTTCTACTGTTTGGAAATCAAACGCTATAAAAATAAATTTATCGCTACTAATCTTTTTAGGGATTAGGTTAAGTACAGATGATTTACCAATGCGTCTTTGTCCATACAGTAAAGTTAATTGCACATCTTGGCTCAGATTATCAGCAATAGCAGAAAATACCTCTTCTCGTCCAAAAAAATCTTCTGGTTTTTTAATTGGTATACCTACAATGTAAGGATTAGGGGGTAGATTGGATAATGGATTCATTTTAGTAACAATTCTAGGGTTATTCTTTGTGCTAATCTATGATTTTGATGACACTCATGGTGTATCGAATATTTTTAATATTTTTACCGCTCCTTAACCCTATCCTTTACAAGAATACAGGGGCGGCAATGTGATGAAAATCATGGTATACCACTATTAAAACATCCTCTTAAAATGGTAATCTCGGAATCCAATCTAAAAGGTTTCTAACTAGTTCAGCGTTCCGATTTAACAAAGATAGGAAATTTTTAACTTGCTCCAACTGGCTACGACTAATGAGGTTGAGAACTACCAACTCATTACTGTGAAAAAATTGCTCTGATGTATTTAATATTTGCTGTGTTGCCAATTTTTTCATCAATGGTGAAGTAAACGAATACAACCTTTCTGAATCTACAATACTAGAAGTAATTATACCTTTATCTTCTAACTTTTCTAAATTCCATCTATGCTGAGTCATAATTCTGCCTATCCCTTTTAAATTAAATCTTATATCTTGGATACGACCATCCAAATCAAGCAAGGCTATCAGCATCAATAAAAGCTGTTCTGTAGGATTACATCTTTGCCAGATGACTTCAAAAATATGTCTAGTATCGCGTTCAAATCCTTGAATAAATAATTCAGCATTAGCATCATGATCTCGCTGTATTTCTTGATATATTAGAAAACCAGCAATTTGTACTAAACTCGGATGTCCACCCGTAATTTTGATAATTTCGCCGCGTAATGTTTCAGGTTTAATAATATTTAAAATTTCCACCAATTCGCTAGTATTAAATAGTTTGAGCGATTGAAATAAATAGTGGTTGTACCAAGGAGAAGCATGAACATTAAGTGGTGGTCCGACTTCACCTAAGGGTTGAAGTGAGGACACTATCATAGATAAATGTTGACTTTCGTCTGCATGAACTGCCAAATTACGACATTCTGCTAAAAATGTTCCCATTTCTGCTTCAGTGTAGTTTTCATTGGTTTCTACAGCTGTATCAAAGTCATCTGCTAACAGTAATAAAAATTTACCATTGTCACCTAATTTCCGCAATGCTTTGCGTACAACCCGGTTTGTAGGTGGTTGTGTCAGTAAAGGTTTAATTTGATCTTGTAATTCCGGTTCATCATGTAATTTATCGTGTAGCAGTTTTAATATGTTCTGCCAAAAACCAGCAGGTGTGAAGGGAATGATATCTTGGCAGTACAGTAGTACAACTACTACTTTAGATGGATCTACACCATGTTCCTTTAGTGTTTGTTCAGAAGCAAGTTTTCTTAAAAATGAGGTTTTCCCCATCCCCGGACCACCCCAAATAGCACAATGACTGCGTTTATGAATCAGTCCAAAGACCAACTGAATTTCTGATGTGCGGCCGACAAAACTTTCATAGGGAACTGGTCTTGAGGGAAAAAAAGGATTTGATAAGGGATTTAACATGGTTCCTAGCCTGGATTTGTAAAAAATATTTGTATATATGAAGATATTACTGGGAAACTAAAAACTACATCACGATTAGCTAAATATTACCATTTCTATAAAGAGTCTATCACATTTGTAACATTAGTTTCAATACCAGTAGTCGTTTATCACCAATCGCCAAAAGGCTATCTGATAACTAAGTATGCAAGTTAAATTAATTCAACATATTTAGATATCTCTGATAATTACATAATCATGATTTGAAGCGTTTGTAGAGAAATTCATGAATTTTCCCTACATTGATTTTCAGAGAGTTCTATCCTTCAGGACTACTTAATTTGCTTCGTTTGTTCCCTTCTTCGTGATTCAATCTCCATATTTTTACATTGTATTAATTTTTAAATTATACATATACATAGATATATGGATTTAACTATATATTAATATGTTTTAGTTTGTTACGTTTAGACAAAAATCAAGGATCAAAAAGAGTAAAATAAAAATAAAAGCCAAACCCTTGATAGATAAGCTTTTAGGAAGATTTAACTTTTAATTTGGAATTTTCAATTGGTATTAGTATGAGAATTAGGTTAAATTTAATTAAGATTCTAGAAAAATTTCCCGAATCTGCCATAGGCAAACTACGCTGTCATGGCTGAAATTACAAAATGGATTTATAAACATCCGTTACAAAAGTAGTCATATTGGTACTAGAGGCAAATTAACAGATGAAATTTTCTTGGAGAATTGTAGCACTTTGGTCCGTGCTGGCCTTGGTAATAGGCTTTTTCTTTTGGCAAGGTACTTTTGCCGGTCAACCAGCAGATAACAGCCGTAATGCAGCTAATACCCGCATGACCTATGGGCGCTTTTTAGAATACTTGGACGCTGATCGCGTTACCAGTGTAGACTTGTACGATGGTGGCAGAACTGCAATTATCGAAGCTAACGACCAAGATATTGAAAACCGCATTCAACGCTGGAGAGTAGACTTACCCGTTAACGCTCCTGAGTTGATCAATAAACTTAAAGAACATAACGTTAGCTTTGATGCTCATCCTATCCGCAATGATGGCGCGATCTGGGGTTTGTTAAGTAATCTTTTGTTCCCAGTGTTATTGATTACTGGTTTATTCTTTTTGTTCCGTCGCTCTAATAACCTTCCCGGTGGTCCTGGCCAAGCGATGAATTTTGGTAAGTCTCGCGCTCGTTTCCAAATGGAAGCGAAAACAGGCGTAAAATTTGATGACGTGGCAGGAATTGAAGAAGCTAAGGAAGAATTACAGGAAGTTGTTACTTTCTTGAAACAACCGGAGAAATTTACCGCAGTAGGTGCGAAAATTCCTAAAGGTGTGCTGTTGGTTGGACCTCCAGGAACAGGTAAAACCTTATTAGCAAAAGCGATCGCTGGTGAAGCGGGTGTTCCTTTCTTCTCTATCTCAGGTTCTGAGTTTGTAGAAATGTTTGTGGGTGTGGGTGCTTCCCGTGTCCGCGACTTGTTCAAAAAAGCGAAAGATAACGCTCCTTGTATCATCTTTATTGATGAAATTGACGCTGTAGGTCGTCAACGGGGTGCTGGTATCGGTGGTGGTAATGATGAACGGGAGCAAACCTTAAACCAACTGTTAACAGAAATGGATGGTTTTGAAGGTAATACTGGCATCATCATTATTGCAGCTACCAACCGTCCTGACGTTCTCGACTCTGCGCTATTGCGTCCCGGTCGTTTTGACAGACAGGTAACAGTTGACGCTCCCGATATTAAAGGACGTTTGGAAATTCTCGAAGTTCATGCACGGAACAAGAAATTAGACAAGAGTGTTTCCTTAGAAGCGATCGCCCGTCGTACCCCTGGTTTCAGTGGTGCGGATCTTGCTAACCTCCTCAACGAAGCAGCTATTCTCACAGCAAGAAGACGTAAAGAAGCAATTACCCTATTAGAAATTGATGATGCAGTGGATCGGGTAGTTGCAGGGATGGAAGGTACTCCTTTAGTAGACAGCAAGAGTAAGCGGTTAATTGCTTACCATGAAGTTGGCCATGCTTTGGTGGGTACTTTATTAAAAGACCATGATCCTGTACAGAAAGTTACCCTCATTCCCAGAGGACAAGCACAGGGTTTAACCTGGTTTATGCCCAATGAAGAACAGGGTTTAATTTCCCGTTCTCAACTGAAAGCGAGAATTACAGGTGCTTTGGGTGGTCGTGCAGCAGAGGAAGTAATTTTTGGTGCTGCGGAAGTGACAACTGGTGCGGGTGGAGACTTGCAACAGTTATCAGGAATGGCCAGACAAATGGTAACACGGTTTGGGATGTCTGATTTAGGTCCTTTATCTTTGGAAAGTCAACAAGGTGAAGTGTTCTTAGGTCGTGACTGGACAACCAGATCCGAGTATTCTGAGTCTATTGCTTCTCGGATTGATGCACAAGTGAGAGCGATCGCCGAAGAGTGTTATGAAAATGCTAAGAGAATTATCCGTGAACATCGTAGTGTTACAGATCGCTTGGTTGATCTGTTAATTGAAAAAGAAACCATTGACGGTGACGAGTTCCGGCAAATTGTCGCTGAGTACACTGAAGTACCTGATAAGCAACAGTTTGTTCCTCAACTGTAAAGGTTTTCAAGAATAGGAAATTAATGGGGATGGTGTAAACTGTCCCTATTTTTTTGGGAATAATAAACCGCAGATCCGTAGGTTGGGTACAAAGAAAGCGCAACCCAACAAAATAAATCAATGTTGATGGTTATAATTATAGAAAACTGGTAACAGGGTAAGAAATATGATACAAATTATTTTGGATTCAGAACAAGAGAAGTTATTGCAGGAACAGTTAAAAACAGGTAAATATAAAACACCTAATGAAGTGATTACTGATGCTTTAAAAGTATTAGCAGAAAAACAAAATCTCAATCAAGAAAGTCAAAAAATTACAATTCTTTCGGGAGAACCAGCACAAAAATTACTGGAGGAGAAAATTAAAATGATGCAGGAACTAAAAAGGAATTATCAACCAGATACCCACAGACAGAAATTAGCTGAAGAATTTAGCCAATTATGTCAAGAAACCCAGGAATTACAAGCTGTTCATCCTTTAACAGATGCAGAAATTGATGAAGAAATAGCAGCGTCTCTTAACCCAAACTAATACTTTAAAACAATTCACTGACATTAATATTCAATTTTACATTGAATCTAAATAGGGTTTGCTGAATAAACCTAAAACCTTGATATATCAAAGGTTAGAGGCTGATAAACACAGAAATTAGTGCAAGGGTTTTGAAGGGTATACCGGAAAAAGTGTGCATTTTTTGGGATTTCAAGAGATGGCAAAGAAATTTTCAAATCTTCTCCTGACTCCTGACTCCTGACTCCTGACTCCTATGCCCTCACGGAAAGACTTTCTCAGCAACCCCTAAATATATAAACTATTTCCAGTTTATCTGTTAATTTCCACACCCGCACAGAAATGAATTTCTGAGCTAATAGGAAAAGTGCGTTAAAACGCACTCTGAAAATAGTCGGTTTTAACCGACTTTAGCTTTTAGACAGGGAATTTATTCCCTGGCTTTATTTGCACAATACCTGACAAACATTCCCTCAACCACAACCGAAAAGCGTGATGATATAATTGATATTTAACTTCCTTACCTTCCCTAAATTCTCGCAAAAACTCTAACCATTGTTCCATAACCTCCATCACATCAAAAACATCCTCATTGATAACCTGACTAATAGCAAAAGCTGACATCGGTTGCATTTCCCCAGCAGTCAAAACCCGCAATACATTCACAGCAACATCAGATAAACCATCACCTTGCATTTTCTCCCAATGTTGTTGATAATAACTTTCTAAATCTGGGGGAATACTATTAATATTCTCAGGTTGATTATAAAAACCCTCAGAAAAAGCAGTTAAAACCTGCTGCACATACATAAAATTATCTTCATCCTCATCAATCAAATCAATTATATTCCTCTGCGAACTCTGCGTCTCTGCGGTTCTTTTATTCCGAATAAATTCCTGTACATCCTCCCTATTTTCCCTCTGAAAATCCGCTAAATCTAAAACCTGAGCAGGTGCTTCAATTAACAACCCACCATGCGACTTTTTATAAGGACGACGAGCAAAAATAAAATAAACTTGATTGGGTAAATATCGCGGTAGATGAAATAAATTCGTTCCCACAGCTTGACTATGAATATCAACCCGATCCAAACCATCAATAATAATAATTAACTTTGAATCCAGTGATAACCTCTCGCTGATTTGTTGTAATAATAAGGAAAAAACCGAACTATCATAATGATCAAAATCCAGATTTTCACTATTTAATAAACTCTGGAATTTAGTTATTAACTGTGTACAAACATACGTTAAAAATTCCTCAACCCGATTTTTACCAGGAATTTGAGCATTATAATAAATAATATCAGAATTTTGCAGTACCAATTGGTTGAGAATAGCACTTTTACCGCTACCGGGAACACCGACAATAGTAAAATAACCCTTGGGGTAACGGTGGAGAAAATTATTAATAGCAGAGAAGACAAAATCACGACCAACAAATTTTTCAGTGTTTGCTGAAGCAGAGAAAGATATACTATTCATCTGTCACCTTTCCTTGCAAACGCAGAAAATGTAACCTTCCTGAATCTTCTCCTGCTACTATTGTCACCCCATCGGGAGCAACTGCACAGCAGGTTATAGGACTTTCACCTGTGAAAGTTGCTATTTCTTGACCTGTTGCTAAATCCCAGATTTTGATACTGTTGTCAGATGAACCAGAAATCACGGTTTTTCCATCCGGTGTGAGTGCGATCGCTGTTACCAAGTCACTATGACCCTTGAAGGTGAACTTTTCTTTCCCTGTTCCCAAATCCCAGATTTTGATAGTCTTGTCATTTAAACCAGAAATAATGGTTTGACCATCGGGTGTGACTGCGATCACTCTTACCGAGTCACTATGACCTTGAAGGGTAAACTTCTTTTTCCCTGTTGCCAAATCCCAGATTTTGATAGTGTTGTCATCAGAAGCAGAAATTACGGTTTTTCCATCGGGTGTGACTGTGATCACTGTTACCGATTTACTATGACGTTTCAGGGTAAACTTTTTTTTCCCTGTTCCTAAATCCCAAATTTTGATAGTGTTGTCACCAGAACCAGAAATCAGAGTTTTTCCATCGGGTGTGAGTGCGAGTGCTGTTACTGAGTCACTATGACCTTGAAAGGTAAACTTTTCTGATCCTGTTACCACATCCCAGATTTTGATAGTCTCGTATGAACCAGAAATCAAAGTTTTTCCATCGGGTGTGAGTTTGATCGCTCTTACCGAGTCACTATGACCTTTGAGAGTGAACTGTTCTGTTCCTGTTACCACATCCCAGATTTTGATAGTGTTGTCATCAGAACCGGAAATCAGAGTTTTTCCATCGGGTGTGACTGTGATCAATGTTACCCAGCTAGTATGACCGTGAAGGGTGAACTTTTCTGTTGCTGTTCCCAAATCCCAAATTTTGATAGTGTTGTCATTAGAACCAGAAATCACGGTTTTTTCATCCGGTGTGAATGCGATCGCACTTACCGAGTCACTATGACCTTGAAGGGTGAACTTTTCTGTTCCTATTTCCAAATCCCAGATTTTGATAGTGTTGTCCCAAGAACCAGAAATCACGGTTTTTCCATCGGGTGTAACTGCGATTGCATTTACCGACCTACTATGACCTTGAAGGGTGAACTTTTCTGTTCCTATTTCCAAATCCCAAATTTTGATAGTGTTGTCATTAGAACCAGAAATCACGGTTTTTTCATCCGGTGTGAATGCGATCGCATTTACCGACCTACTATGACCTTGAAGGGTGAACTTTTCTGTTCCTGTTTCCACATCCCAGATTTTGATAGTCTCGTCATAAGAACCAGAAATCATGGTTTTTCCATCGGGTGTGACTGCGATCGCATTTACCGACCTACTATGACCTTGAAGGGTGAACTTTTCTGTTCCTGTTTCCACATCCCAGATTTTGATAGTCTCGCCATAAGAACCAGAAATCATGGTTTTTCCATCGGGTGTGAGTGCGATCGCACTTACCCAGTCACTATGACCTTGAAGGGTAAACTTTTCTGTTCCTGTTCCCAAATCCCAGATTTTGATAGTTTTGTCCCAAGAACCAGAAATTACTGTTTTTCCATCGGGTGTGAGTGCGATTGCTTTTACAAAGGAACTATGACCTTGAAGGGTAAACTTTTCTTTTCCTGTTCCCAAATCCCAGATTTTGATAGTGCTGTCATCAGAACCGGAAATCACAGTTTTACCATCGGGTGTCAGTGCGATCGCATTTACCGACCTACTATGACCTTCAAGGGTGAATTTTTCTGTTCCTGTTCCCAAATCCCAGATTTTAATAGTGTTGTCATAAGAACCAGAAATCACGGTTTTACCATCGGGTGTGACTGTGATCGCATTTACCCGGCCACGATGACCTATAAGAGTACGAATTAATCCACCACCACCAGGGGGTTTGAGGCTACCTATTAAACTATATAAACCTGTATTTTTATCTGTGCCGATTTGTGCTAATAAATTTTTAATTTCTGGTAAATCAAAATATCTTAGTCGTGCTGATAGTTGTCCCTTGAGTTGTTTTGGATCTTTAAATATTATGTGTGTTGAGCTAAATAAAGCCCTTTGAATTAATTTTAATGCTTTGACAGTTTCAGCATACTTTGAATTATTCCTGATTTCGGAATTATCTAATAAATCATAATCTTCAATTAGTGCTTGGACTCCAAATAAGGGATGATTGATTTTTGCTTCGATAAAGTAGTAGTTGGATAATAATTTAAACAGTTGTATATACTCTTTACCCGCTAATAATAATCGCGGATATTCATCTAAAAACTGTGCTTTTGCTTCCTCTGACCGTTCATCAAACCAACTACGAAAGTTACTCATAGTGTTAATCCCTCACCCATGTTATTAGCAACTTCCGCGCTGATTTGTGGTAAACTCACTCCCGCAGCTTCCACAATATCTCGACGTTGTAAAAAATCGCGGAAACTCTCATGATAAAAGCGATAACGGGGCGGTTGATAGGTTTTTTGTTCCTGTAAAAATTGTGTCCAACCTTCAATAACTCCCTGCACTGTGATATCATCTTCCTGGGAATATTTGGCGACCATTTCACGCGATACGGCACTTTTTAAAGCACACATTACATAAATGATTTTAATTTTATCCTTGGGTAAAGGTTTCTTAGTCATTCCCATAATCCGCCAATGACTATAATAATATCCCTGTAAACCTGCGGGTAATTCTTCTAGTTTTTCATCCTTATAAAATCCATCTGCAATAGCTTCTAACACAAGGCGTAAGTACATGAAATTGTTTTCACTTTTAGCGGCAATAGTATTAACAAATTGCGCCTTACTAAGTCCATTTTGTTTATTTATCCAGTTGTCTAAACCTGGTTGATATTTTGGTAAAGCCATAAATTCTAAAATATAGGCTTTAATATCATCTTTACTATTATCTTGATATTTCCTTAAATCCAATTCTAAATACTTAGTATTTGGGGAAAGTGTTAATCTTTTCTCATCTGAATTATAAGGTCTTCTGGTAAGGATCAGGTAAACATGATCTGGTAAGTACATCGGTAAATTTAACAAATTACCATTATCTTCTTGATCAACTTCATCTAAAGCATCAATAACAATGACTAATTTTTGAGAATCAGCCAATTTTTCACTAGCTTTAGTTAATAAAGTAGATAAATTCTCATTTTCTGCATTTTGTAAATTAAACCTATTTACTAATTGTTGACGAATGGATTTAAGGAATTGATCAGGGCGGTTTGTACCATCTGTACGAATATTAAAAAAGCAAATTGTACCAGGATTATCTACTATATATTTTGCAGCTATAGCACTTTTACCCATTCCTGCATCACCAAGGATGGTAAAATAGCCGCTTTGATGATTTTGGATAAATGCAGTAATAGCATTAAATACAAATTTGCGACCACAAAATATTTGTGTTTTATCCTCAATGACAGTTTTAAATTCTGTGGGTATAATGGGTAAAGATGAAGATATAAATGGTTTTAGTTCTGTAGGAATATCTCTACCTAAATAATTTTCAAAAAACCAAATGATTAAATTATTAAGAGCTTGCTTTGTAACTGATAAATCATTACTATCTATTATATCTGCTGGAACATTAGGATTATGTGAAGCAGGATTACCATGAGTTCTGATTATGTCAAGATAAGATTTAATTTTATCACGGGTTGTTTTATTTGTAATTGTTATGTATTTTGAATCCTCTTCTTGATTTTCTTGAGCAACTATAGTAATTAATTCATCCAAATTTGGCTTACTTTTTCTGGTGTTTCCTTTATAGTTCTTTTTTCCTAAGATAATTTCTTCACCAAAAGTTTCTTCATAATGATTAAAAATTATTGCTTTACACAAAGCCTCCCCTGCTTTCCTGGCATTATGTACTGCATTTTCAGCTATAGGATCAGAAAATGCAAGTTCTGAAGACTCGATTAACTCTAAAATTTTCTTTTCTACTTTTTGATTCATAGCTACCTTGATCTGATTTTTCAGTACAGCATGAACGATTTTAACACTATTTATTTACTGTGGGTGTGATTTCTAGGTAATTTATTCTTCGTTGGTTGATCTGTTATCTTCCAAACCCACCCGGAAATCAATTTCTGGGCTAATAGCAAAAGTGCGTTAAAACGCACTCTAAAAATAGTCGGTTTTAACCGACTTCAGCTTTTAGACAGGGAATTTATTCCCTGGCGATAATTCCTGGCAATAATTCCCCTGCTCTAATTTGCTAAAATCTCTACATTATCGGTGCGTTACCCTTCTCTAACGCACCCTACAAATTATCTTTCTACATCCTCAATTTCCTTCGCAACCCCCGCAGTTAAAACCTCATTTCCAGTAGCAGTAACCAACACATCATCCTCAATTCTAATCCCAATTCCCACCCAACGCGGATCAATTGCTGGTTGATCTTCTGCCGGTTCGGTATCCGGTACAATATATAAACCCGGTTCTATAGTTAAAACCTGTCCCGGTTGTAAAATTTGCGGGTTTTCTCCATGTTGATAAATTCCCACATCATGCACATCTAACCCTAACCAATGACTCGTTCTGTGCATATAAAATGGTTTATATTTTTCCTCTTCTATTAATTTATCAATCTCTCCTTTCAATAAACCCAATTCTACCAAACCTTCTGTTAAAATCCGCACTGCTTTTTTATGAGGTGCATCAAAAGCATTACCTGGTTTAACTTCTTCTATCGCCTGTTTTTGTGCTGCCAATACTATTTCATATAACGCTTTTTGTTCTCCTGTAAATTTCCCACCTACGGGAAATGTTCTGGTAATATCTGAATTGTAATAACCGTAAGCACAACCAGCGTCAATTAATAACAATTCGTTTTCTTGCATCTGACAATTATTTTCAATGTAGTGCAGAACGCAAGCATTTCTTCCCGCCGCAACAATGGAAGGATAAGCAGGACCCATCCCACCCCTTAACCGGAAAATATGTTCTATTTCTGCTTGTATTTCATATTCATATCTTCCCGGTGCGGTAATATTTAAAGCGTGGTTGTGTGCTTCCACTGCAATATCCGCCGCTTGACGCATTAAGTCTAGTTCGGTTTTACTTTTATGTAATCTCAAACTGTGTAAAACTGTGCTGGTATCTTCTATCCCTGTGGGTCCTATTCCCCGTTTGGGATAGGTACGCAGTAAACGTTGGTAATGTTTGATAATTTTTTCGTTGAAATTACCATCCCGTCCAATATGATAATATATCCGATCTGCTTTTTCTAAATATTGCGGTAATTTCTCATCTAACTCTGCAATAGGATAAGCTGCATCTGCACCATAAATTTCCTTTGCAGCATCCACCCCGCAACGATAACCATTCCAAACTTCCTTTTCTTTATCTTTGGGTTGCACAAACAAAATAAACTGATGTTCTTCGTGATGGGGTGCTAACACTGCTACCGCTTGCGCTTCGTTAAAACCAGTCAAGTAATAAAAATCACTATCTTGTCTGTAAACATACTCGACATCGTTGTGCATGACTGCTGTGGGTGCGCTGTGAAAAATCGCTGTTCCTTGCCCAATTTTCGACATTACCTGTTCACGACGTTGCCGATATTCTGATTTCATAGCCGATTTACCTTCAAAGATATAGTGTTGTTTTTAACTTTAGCAAAGTTACTCAGTAAAGTTTGTAATTGCTAATCTCAATTATTTTAGCCAATTTTGAATTACTCAGATCCCCAACTTCTTCAACGGGGATCTAAAGGTATTGTCAACAAAACAGGATTTGATGCTTAAATTCTGACATTGATCAACAAAAAATAAAAGTTTTTTTGATTGCTCATGGATAACTTTTAATTTTTCATAATTCATCATTTTCAACATCTCTAAAATATCTATAAACAATAACAATTGTCCGTTATTTTTTTTAGTAAATGTTTGTTATTTACAGAATCTTTATTTTCCATAAATTAAAACTTTATATTAATTACTCATAAAAACAGACCATGCCTAGTAAATCAGGATTAGATTTAAATACAACAAGTTGGGCGGTAGAATCTCGCCAAACATCACAAGATTTGACAAGCCCTCTTGATATCTCACTGCCCGGTGGTGGTAGTTCTGCACCTTCACCAGCAGATTCATTATTGCCCCAAATGCCAAGTGATTTACCTACAAATAATCTACCCACATTACCACCTTTAAGTGCTAACCCAAATCCCAATCCTTATTTAACCAGTGCCGCCATTGTTCCAGATTTCAATGGTGATGGAAAAACTGATAAAATGTGGGTAAATGTCCAAACAGGTGAAATTTTAGTGCGCCTGATGAATGGTACAACAGTTATTGAACAGGCTTCTTTAGGTACTTATGACCTATCAACCTGGAGTTATAAAACTGCTGATTTCAACAGCGATAATAAGACAGATTTCTTATTACGCAATGAACAAACTGGTGAAAATGTAGTTGTCTTAATGGATGGAACAAGAGTTGCTAGTTTCCTGACATTAGATAGAGTTGATCCAGGTTGGAAAGCAGAAATTGGCGATTTTAATGGCGATCGCAAAACCGATATTTTCTGGCGTAACAACACCACCGGTCAAAATGCTATTTGGCAAATGGACGGAACAACTGTAGTTAGTGCCACTGTTTTAGAAACCACAGATGTAGCTTTAACAGCAACCATCGTTGACTTTGATGGTAACGGTAGAAGCGATATTTTCTGGCGCAATACTACCACCGGCGAAAACACAGCTTGGTTTATGGATGGTAGCGAAGCCACCAAATACAATTTACAATCTCAAGATGTCTCTTGGGGTTATTCTCTTGGAGATTTCAACGGCGACTTAAAGACAGATATTTTGTGGCGCAACACTGCAACCGGTGAGAACAAGATTTGGACAATGAACGGTATTTTTGTTACCGAAGGTGTTGTTAAATCACTGGGCGAAGGTTGGACTGCTAAAATTGGTGATTTCAACACCGATGGTAAAACCGATATCTTCTGGCATAATGCCACAACCGGCGAAAACACAGCTTGGTTAATGGATGGTACCAGCATCAGTTCTGAAGCCTTCTTACCCAGCAACACCCCTGGTTATACCGCATCTCTTGGTGACTTTAACGGTGATGGTAAGACTGATGTTTACTGGAGAGATCAACAAACCGGTGCAGATAAAATCTGGACTATGGATGGAACAATCGCTACTGAAACACCTATTGCTGATGCAGATAAGCTAACTCCAGAATGGTATACAGCATAAGTGATTGGGGACTGGGGATTGGTGACTGGTGATTGGGAAGAAAAAACTTGATCCTCACTCCTGTACGGGCGAAGCATTCGGGCGATAAATTATCAATTTTTATCCCAGCTTGTTTTCCGAATGCTTCGCCCCTACGACTCCTGGAACTTCTGACTCCTGACTGTTGCTATATCAAGATTTTCAGAATTAAGAATTATTTGCAACTAAAAATTAGCGATCGCACTTTTGATTTAATCTCACAGAAAGGCGATCGCTTTTTGTTTCCAGTCTTGTTTTCACCAAGTTAAAACTTATAACTCAAAACCTGAATTTCCGTATTTTCTTTTAAATTCCCAGAAGCAATATTCACCGTATCCCCATTACTCCGGCGCACATTCACACCCGACATTAAATTCAGAAAATCATCCACAGGTGTAATATCACAACTATTGGGATCAGCGGCTTGAGTGCGATAATGGGTAGGAATCACCAACTTAGGATTTAACACCCCCACAGCTTGTTTTGCTTCTTGGGCATTATAAGCTTTAGCACTACCACCCACGGGAACTAAAGCTACATCAGGACGACCCATGAGGATTTTTTGTTCAAGAGAAATAGGTGCAGCCGCCCCACCCAAATGTAAAATATTAATTCCCCCCTGAGTCCATTTCCAAGCAGTATTTTTACCAAATTGTCTGCCACCTTTGCGATCGTGATCTATAGAAATTCCTTGAAACTTCAAACCTTTAAATTCATACACACCCGGTTCATAAATCAGCTTAGGATTTCCCGGTAGTCCTTCCACCGCACCCTCATCTAACAATTGACTGCTAATCATTACCAAATCCGCTACAACTTTGGGGGGACGATAACCAGCAGTACAACCAACTGTCCGAAAAGGATTGACGAGAATTTTTACACCCCCACCAGTAAACAAAAAGCAGGTGTGACCCAACCACTGAACTGATACACCACTAGATTGGGCATTAACTGGCAGGTGAGAACTGAAATTAGTAACTAAAGCAGTTGCTAAACCAGCACCAGCATAACCCAATAATTCTCGTCGTTTCATGAATCACTCTCTTACCTGTAATTGTTCCAGAAAATTTCTGAGTAACTGCTTACCCGCAGCAGTTAAAACACTCTCTGGATGAAATTGGACTCCCTGAATGTGAGGATAGTTCCGGTGCTGTACTCCCATAATTGTCCCATCTTCCACCCAAGCGGTGATTTCTAATACTTCCGGGCAAGTCTCACGGTCAATCACTAAACTATGATATCTGGTAGCTGTAATAGGATTTTCTAATCCTTGGAAAACCCCTACTCCCTTATGAGATACTAAGGAAGTTTTACCGTGCATCAATTCTGGTGCGGAAACAATTTTACCACCGAATACTTGACCAATACTTTGATGTCCTAAGCAAACACCTAAAATTGGTAAACTAGAACCCAGTTTTACAATTACATCTAAAGAAATTCCTGCATCTTCTGGACGACCAGGACCTGGGGAAATTACCACTGCATCTGGTTTTAAAGCCTTGATTTCCTCTACAGTGATTTTATCATTACGAAAAACTTTTAAATCAGCAGCAACTGGGAAATCTACGGCTAGTTCTCCCAAATATTGTACTAAATTATATGTAAAACTATCGTAATTATCAATAACTATAATCACAATTTGTACCTAAGACAATTTTAGATTTTGGATTTTGGATTTTAGATTTAGGTTGGTAATTGGTAATTGGTAATTGGTAATTGGTAATTGGTAAAAAATCCAATTACATCAATCATATCGAAAATTGCACTGTTAGAACCCCTTTAAATAGTAGTTATGATTAAAGCTAATAAAGGGGGAAGTAAAAGTATAGCAGCCACTAGCAAAGCTACAAAAGCAGATACCAGTACAGCCCCAGCAGCGCAATCCTTAGCGATTTTAGCTAAGTCATGGTAAGTTTGCTTAACTGTTAAGTCTACCAAAGATTCAATCGCTGTATTCACTAACTCCAACGTCAACACCAAACCGCTAGTAATAGCAATGATAGCTATTTCTACAGGTTTTAGGTGCAAAAAAAGACTCAATGCGATCGCAAAAGAGCCAACAGCTATATGAATCCGAAAATTGCGTTGAGTGTGAAAACTATAGCTGATTCCAGCCCAAGCATACTTAAAACTCACAAATAAATTAGAGGCTATTTGCCAGGAAAACTCCCGTTCTTTAGACACAAGGGTTGGTAAGCGCTTTGGTGTTGCTGATGGGGAAACTTGTTGGGACATATACTGGAGAATACAAATCTTATCAGGTGGTAATCTTGATTAATTTTAAGGGTAGAATAAAGGTTTGAGGGAATTTTAAAGAATTTGTGACAATAATTTTGAATTTTGTAATCATCGCCACCCAATGTCAATATCCTGTCTACATCCGCTATTTTAAGTTAACAATAATACCTACCGAATGTAGTAAAATTATTTGTTTTTGTAACATTTCCATCAAACTTTCCTCATCAGGATGATCCCAGCCTAAAAGATGCAATAACCCATGAGCAGTTAACCAAGCTAACTCTGTGGTCAAACTATGTTCCTGTTGTTCAGCTTGACGAGCAGCAGTATCTATAGATACAATAATATCACCCAAGTACAAAGGTTGAGCAGCCAGCATTTCCTCGGTTTGGGGGAAGTTGTTTTCTAAGGCTGCAAAGGCTAAAACATCTGTGGGTTTATCTTGTTGACGATATTGGGCGTTTAATTCTTGAATTTCGGCATCATTTGTCAAACGCAGCCCGATTTCATAACTTAAAGCCTGTGGAAGTTCAGGAGTGAGAATTTCCAGCCATTTTTGAAACCAGCTTTCCCAGATGTTTTCCGCTACAACTGGGGAAGACTCTTGATCACAGTTTTCTATAAATATTTCAAGTATAGGGGGTTCAAGTATAGGGGGTTCAAATTTAGGGGGTTCAAATTGAGAAAGCACGCAATCACCTTTGTTAGCGAGTGAGGTAAGCAAGACCAACTAAGACAGCTAACAATCCTACAGCAGTTAGTCCAAAATGTTTGAGGGATGTGCCACCTTTTCTTACCATGTTTCGCATGGCTAGTTTGACGTAGCTGGGTTTGGGTTCGTTTGCAGGAGTATTGCTCATGATTTTTTGATTCATCTGTCTACATATAACTTTACATCATTTGGGCATTGGGCATGGGGCATTGGGTTATTCATCCTCCCAGTAACCAGTCACCAGTCACCAATCACCAATCACCTAAGCCTCTACCAATTGATTTTCTTGCCGCAGATAGGCTTGAATGAAAGCATCAATTTCACCATTCATCACGTCAGTAATGGCGGTTGTTTCCGTATTTGTACGTAAATCTTTGACCATTTGGTAAGGATGAAAGACATAGTTACGGATTTGGTTGCCCCAGGAAGCTTCTACCATATCACCGCGAATTTCGGCGATTTCTTGGGCGCGTTGTTCTTGGGCAATGACTAATAATTTCGCTTTGAGACGGGCTAGGGCTTTTTCTTTGTTTTGCAGTTGAGAACGTTCTTCTGTACAACGCACAGCTAAACCTGTGGGGATGTGAACTATCCGCACTGCGGTTTCCACTTTGTTGACGTTTTGCCCACCTTTACCACCAGAACGAGACGTGGTGATTTCTAAATCTTTCTCTGGTATTTCCAATTTTACAGAGTTATCTATTTGTGGCATGACTTCCACCCCGGCAAAACTGGTTTGTCGTTTACCGTTGGCGTTAAAGGGGGAAATTCTGACTAGGCGATGAGTACCAGTTTCCGAACGTAAGTAACCATAGGCATAACGACCTGTAATTTCTAGGGTAGCTGATTTAATGCCCGCTTCGTCGCCTTCTGATTCTTCGGCTAATGTTACCTTGTAACCGTGGTCTTCTGCCCAACGGGTATACATCCGCATGAGCATAAATGCCCAGTCTTGGGCATCTGTGCCACCTGCACCGGCGTTAATGGTTAAAACCGCACCTTGAGAGTCATAAGGACCCGATAGTAATTGTTGTAATTCCCACTGGTCAAGGTCACGATTTAATTTAGTAACGGTGGTTTCTGCTTCTTGTAGTAGTGCTTCGTCGGTTTCTAGTTCTAATAGTTCAACGACTGCTTTTGTATCTTCTAGATTTGCTTGCCATTGATAATACTGATCCAGGTGAGATTTCAGATCGTTGAGTTCTTGTAATGTTTGTTGTGCCTGGTTTTGGTCGTCCCAAAATTCTGGCTGGGCTGATATTTGTTCTAGGTCTTGAATTTTGGCTTTGAGTGCAGGTACGTCAAAGATAGTCCTGGGTTTTACCCAGGCGGCTAGACAACGTTTCGATTTCGCGTTTGAGTTCTAGGACTTCCATAGTTGAATTAAGTTTTGGGCGAATAGAAGGCGCAATAATATGGCTACACTTACCGTACAGTATACGCTACTACACAAACAATGTCTACCAGAGTGGACTGGTGAGTTGAGCGATCGCTGTTGATATTTTTGATTTTAGCTGTAGTTGGAGAATTTTTGGGAAAACCACTGGTGTTAATTACCGAATCCACAGTTACCAACAAATTAAATATAAGTTTTTCTTAAATATAAGTTTTTCACACGATGTTACATTTTATTACGTATTTTAAGCTGTCATACGTTATTAAATTCTTCAAATCTATACTTTCGCCAATGCTGAGAAGTTGGGTGGTTTCTATTGTTTCTCAAGATTATAGTTCATTTGCTGGTTTTACCGCAGCTATGGGAGATTATTTATCTAGTAGGTGACAGGTGACAGAGTTGAAAGTAAAGTATTTTATAGAAATTTGGTTGTTTTCTAGAGATAATTGAAAAACCCTAATTTTGCACTGTATGTTAATAAGTTGGCTTTACCTGATGATAGCAATTCTGTTTGAAGTTTCTGGTACAATTTGCATGAAACTTTCTCAAGAATTTACTAAAATATTACCTTCAATTTTCATCTTTGTCTTCTATGGACTTTGTTTAACTTTTTTGACTCTTTGTCTCAGAAAACTAGAAGTGAGTATTGTTTATGCAGTATGGGCGGGTTTGGGTACTGTTTTAATTAGTATTATTGGTATTGTTTGGTTTCGTGAATCTTTTACGCTGATGAAATTTGTATCCATAGTATTAATAATTGTGGGTGTGATCGGTTTAAATTTAAGTGAATATGGCAGGTGATAGGGAACAGGGAATAGGGAATAGGGAACATGGAACAGGGAACAGGGAATAGGGAATAGGGAAGAAATTTATTCTTATTATCCTGACTCCTGACTCCTGACTCCTGACTCCTGACTCCTGACTCCTGACTCCTGACTCCTGACTCCTCCTATATTAAATTTGCAACATTCCCTCTGGGTTAACTGTTAAAAGTGGACGACGCTGCAAACCTTCACGGTGTAAAATTTCATTCGCAGCTAGTAAACCACTACTCACAGCCCGTTCCATTAAACCACAAGGAAAAGGCATTTTTACCCAATCACCTGCAAAAAATAAATTAGTTAAAGTTGTGGTAGTTTCTGGACGTTCTGTATAACTATTAGGTGGATATCCAGAAAAGTTATGTTGATTAACTAATTCTCGATGTAATAATTTGGCTTGTTTTAACTCAGGAACAATATCATAAAGTTCCTCTTCAAAAGTTGTTAACAAAGCTTCTTGGTTAGGAAATTCTTTCTCTTTGTAACAGTAAGCGTGTAATTCTACTACACTTCCCCCGGTTTTTTTTGCCCATTCAATAAATTGGGTTTGAATGCGATGATAAAGAGTAATACTGTCAGTTAATTTGTAACCAGATAAAGATGTAAAATTGCTATGTTCCCAATTAAAATCTTGATCAAACCAGAAACGACAAACAGCAAAAGGATCAGCAATACTTAATTTTTCAATTTGCGATCGCACTTGTTTCACGTTTTTATCTACATCCCCAATCATACGTTTAAATAATTGTTTTATTCCGGGAACATCCGTAGCTAAAACATAATAATCAGCGTTAATTATTTCTGGTGATGATGACTCTGGATTAACTGCTAAAAGTTGTAAATTATCATCTTCTTTTTGTACTACTTTAAATTTAGCTAAATCTCTTTTTGCTGGTCCTTTAACCACTTTTCCATCTGCTGTAAATACAGCACCATGACAAGGACAGTGAAATTGTCCATCCTCTGCCATTTTCACTGTACAACCTTGATGGGTACAAGTTAAAGAAATTGCTTCCTGATTGTCTTTTTTGACAGCATAAACTTCATCAGCAGCACCAAAATATTCTATCTTTTCATCCTTGACAACTGAATTACGCTGCACCCAAAAAGGCACTGTATGATTATTGTCACCTACAAAATATTTAACTTCCGATATTTTACCTTCATTCGCCACAATTTCACTCACATTTGCATCTGTAATAATTTTTCCATTTTGCAAAATTGCCTCAGCAATAGGTTGGACTAAACTTGTCCCCATATCGTCTTTTGTCCCATTAAAAGCTAGTCCTTCAGGATTACCAAAAAAGTAAAAATGGAAAAACTGCATTAATTCCCCAACACTCATTAAATCTGGTGCATTTAAACTAGATTTAGCAAAAGGAAGAAAATACAAATCATATAAACCTTGGGGAAATTCACTCTTCACCCAATCAGCAACAGATATATGATCAAAACGCTGATAATTTTTATCTCTTTGAAAACCTGTAATTGCTTGAAACACTTGTAAATGCTTAATTTTGGTAAGATTTATTCCCCATTGTAAGCGATTAGGAGAAGCAATAGCTAAGTCGATAATATTCCAAGGAAAAGCAGAATGACTAGGACGAAATACCTCCGGTTGATATGGAGAATTGTGGTAAACTACAGAATAATAATTTAAGGATTGAAAATTATCTTTTATCCCCAGTTCAGAAACTACACTATTTAAGTTATAATACTGTGGAAAAAAACCATGAAACCCATGTTCCATTCTAAACGTTTCACCCGCAGCTTCTATTTCCCAACTGGCAATTTTCCCCCCCAATTGCGGAGATTTTTCTAGCAATGTGACAGTAAAACCCCGTTGCACTAATTGATATGCACAAGCTAAACCAGCTAAACCCCCACCAATTACAGCAACAGTTTTGTTAGTATTTAATATCTTGGGTAAATCCAGATTATCTGGTTGAAAAACAGAAGGCTTTGGTTTACTAAAACGAGAGTAACCTGTAACTCCCACTATCGTACCCACACCAAATAATTGTAGCAGTGTACGCCGAGAAATGGTAGATGATTCTGGTAAATTAAATAGTTGGCTCATTGGTGACACAATTAAATTCTCAATTCAATTTTCCCGATTTGTAAAAGCGTAAATTAAACGCCATCAATGTGAAAATTACAAGATTCTTTGATAGTGTAATATATGATCTATTAATTGGCTACTCTGTATAGATCACAGGGTAGACTTAGTATAATATAGATTATAGTTAAATTTGCAATCCCTTGGTCAAATTATGAGGGATAAGTACCTTGAAGAGGATGTTTGAAAAGTCGGAGAGGTAGTAAAAAAGCTTTTTTGGTATAATCTGTAACTCAATATTACACAGCACACCTGTGAGCAACATGGTGTGTAATTCATTAGACTGGGAAACGCTATATTGACATCTAGCCTTTTACCACTAGTTATAAGCATTGCAACAATGTTAGGATATCGAACATGGGCTGTTTGTGACTTTCGAGTTGTTTTTTTGGAAGATTACAACTCTACTACATCAGTCCTCTATTCATACTCTTTTTTTGACCAAGGTATTGATTTGTAAATCAAATTATCAAGATGAAATATTGGCGTGAAACTATAGCTGTAACTCAGCGCATCTTAATTGAACTGTTACGACGCAGACGCAGCTTAATTTTTTGGAGTATTTTCCCCATCTCCATTTTAATTCTCAATGGATTTATTTTGGCAGAACGGGCAAAATTAACCATGTCTGAAGCTTTGGAAAATGCTGCACCTTCAACGTTGGTAGGTGCTGCACTGTTTTTTAGTTGTTTGGGTGGAAGTGTTGCTACTGTAGTCGCAGAAAGAGAACAGCAAACTCTCAAACGCTTGTTTATTTCTCCGTTAAGTGGTACATCTTATTTTTTGGGAATTTTTCTCGCTCATAGCTGTATTGGTATTGGACAAACTCTTTTAGTGTATACTATTGCTGCTTTTTGGGGTGCTACTTTTCAAGGTTCGATTTTCTTAGGAATGATCATCATTTTATTCAGCATCATTGCTTATGTTGGTTTAGGATTTATTTTAGGTACACAATTAGCTAGACGCATTGAAGATGTTAATGCTTTGGTGGCTGCTTTTGGTGTACCTTTATTAATTTTGGGTGGAGCATTTTTACCAACTTCTTTATTTCCCCAAACTCTGTTAGATATTGCGAGATTTAATCCCATTTATCACATGAATGAAGCTCTTTTAGGAGTGTGGGCTAAGGGGGCAAATTTTCATGATATCATTTTACATTTGTGGTTTTTATTCTGGTTTGCCATGATTATGTTAGCCTGTGGATGGGTATCTTATCAACGAATGTTGATGGTGGAAAGGAAGCTTTAAAGCAATTGATAATTGATAATTGATAATTGATAATTGACAATTGTTTCATTCAAGGCTTCCGCCGTGAGCGTCAGCCGATAGCGTAGCGTGGCGTTAGCCATACGGTTTAAAACCTCCCCTTTGAAGGAAAAAAAAGAAAAAAATCCGCTATGTAATCTATAAGTATATCAAACAACAGATTTAAATTGAAAATATGCTCAGAATTAAAAATTTAAACAAGTCCTACAAAAGCCGAAAAGTGCTGCAAAATTTAACATTCAGTATTCAGCCAGGAGAAGTTTATGGTTTACTCGGTGCAAATGGAGCAGGTAAAACAACAACAATCAATATTATTTGTAATTTACTAAATGCTGATAGTGGTTATATTACAATCAATCATCAACCGATTTCGGAAGCAACAAAAAAATTAATTGGTATTGCCCCTCAAGAAAACCTCTTATATAAAACCCTTTCCTGTGCAGAAAATCTCAAATTTTTCGCTGACATTTACGGTTTAGAACGAGAAAAAAAACAACAACAAATAGAAGCAACTCTCAAATCTGTAAACTTATTAGATAGAGCTAAAAGTCCCGTAGAAACTCTCAGCGGCGGAATGCAAAGACGGTTAAATATTGCTGTTGCTTTAGTACATCAACCCCAGTTAGTCATTCTTGATGAACCCACTACAGGTTTAGATATTGAAGCACGATATGAAATTTGGCAATTAATTCGTAATCTTAAAAATCAAGGAATGACAATTTTATTAACTACCCATTTATTAGATGAAGCAGAAAGACTTTGTAACCGCATTGGTATTTTAAAAGATGGTAAAATCTTAGCAGAGGGTAGTTTATCCGAGTTAAAAACTTTAATTCCCGGACAAGAAATTGTCATGTTACAAACAACACAAGAAGAAGAGGCGATCGCCCTAGCTCAAGAATATAATTTCATACCCCGACGTTATGGTAATGATTTAGCTTTTTTACTCCCAGAACCGTTAGAATTAAAAGAAATCCTTGCTAAATTTGATAGTATACCCATTGATTCTATTTCCCGTCAACCTGTACGCTTAGAGCATATTTATGTAGAAATAACCCAAGAAAAATTGAAAATTGAAAATTGAAAATTGAAAATTGAAAATTAAACCCAATCACCAATTACCAATTACTAATCATGGATATTTTAGAAACACTTAAAGCCGACTATCAAAGATTTCCAGTTAATCAAACTTACAGCATTTATGCAAAGGATGTTTATTTTCAAGATGCTGTATTTAAATTTCGGGGTTTAGAACTTTATAAATGGATGATTAAATTCATTCAAACATTTTTCCTCAACCTAAAAATGGATTTACATAATATTCAACAACAAGAAAACACAATTAAAACCGAGTGGACACTTAGCTGGGATGCTGCATTACCCTGGAAACCAAGGATATCTATTTCTGGTTGGAGTGAACTCCGTCTCAATAATGAAGGTTTAATAATTTCCCACATTGACTATTGGCACTGTTCCCAATTAGATGTACTAAAGCAACACCTATTTTCCAGAAACAAAGGATAATGTAAATAAATGTAAACAAAATTCAGGTAGGACAGAATCATCCATGCGAGTAATTTTAATGACTGGTAAGGGTGGAGTAGGTAAAACCTCCGTCGCAGCAGCAACCGGACTTCGTTGTGCAGAACTCGGTTATAAAACATTAGTTTTAAGTACAGATCCTGCTCACTCCCTAGCAGACAGTTTTGATCTAGAATTAGGACACGACGCAAAACAAGTGCGCCCAAATTTGTGGGGTGCAGAACTCGATGCACTGCAAGAATTAGAAGGAAACTGGGGTGCAGTAAAACGTTATATTACCCAAGTTTTGCAAGCACGGGGTTTAGAAGGAATACAAGCGGAAGAACTGGCAATTTTACCAGGAATGGATGAAATTTTCGGTTTAGTGAGAATGAAACGTCATTATGATGAAGGAGAATTTGACGTTTTAATTATTGATTCTGCCCCCACAGGTACTGCATTACGTCTTCTGAGTTTACCAGAAGTTGGTGGTTGGTATATGCGGCGTTTTTATAAACCTTTTCAAAACATCTCCGTAGCACTTAGACCTCTAGTTGAACCGATTTTTAAACCCATTGCTGGTTTTTCTTTACCAGATAAAGAAGTAATGGATGCACCCTATGAATTTTATGAACAAATAGAAGCACTAGAAAAAGTATTAACTGACAATACACAAACCTCAGTTAGACTTGTCACCAACCCAGAAAAAATGGTGATTAAAGAATCGCTCCGCGCTCATGCTTATCTGAGTTTATATAATGTAGCCACAGATTTAGTTGTAGCTAACCGTATTATTCCCAAAGAAGTTGAAGATCCATTTTTCCAACGTTGGAAAGAAAATCAAGAACAATACCGCCAAGAAATTCATGAAAACTTCCTCCCTTTACCTGTGAAGGAAGTACCATTATTTTCTGAAGAAATGTGTGGTTTAGCTGCATTAGAGAGACTCAAAGAAACTCTCTATAAAGATGAAGATCCAACTCAGGTTTATTACAAAGAAACCACTATTAGAGTTGTGCAGGAAAATAACCAATACAGCTTAGAACTTTATTTACCCAACATTCCTAAAAGCCAGATTCAACTGAGCAAAACCGGGGACGAATTAAACATTACCATTGGTAATCATCGCCGTAACTTAGTTTTACCCCAGGCTTTAGCCGCATTGCAACCAGCAGGGGCAAAAATGGATAATGATTATCTGAAAATCCGCTTTGCTGACGGTGTGAGAGTTTAGGAGATAGTTGATAGTTGATAGTTGATAGTTGATAGTTGATAGTTGATCGGGAAACATAAAATTGATTACCCAGTTACCAGTCACCAGTCACCAGTCACCAGTCACCTGTCACCTGTCACCTGTCACCTGTCACCTGTAACCTGTCACCAGTAACCTGTCACCTATTCCTTAACGATAATTCTGCGGAAGTTCAGCAAAAAATGAATAATCGTTAAGCCCATACCTTGACCGTACTCCCACGGAAGACAAAGTTATCAAAAAACAATTTAAATTTAATTAAAAATAAGAATAGACTATAATTAATGTATGAATGGTTGTATAAAAAATGGTTTCCGTCCCTCCACTAGACCTGCGAACAGGCATGGCTCAAGAAACGTTACTGCGTAGGATTACAAATCGTATCCGTCAGTCCTTGGAACTAGAAGACATTATTACAGCAACCACAGCCGAGGTGCGTTCTTTGTTGGGAACTGACCGAGTAATGATTTATCAATTTCATGATGATGGTAGTGGTGAGGTTATTGCTGAATCTATTTATGAAAATCGTTTACCGTCATTGTTGGGGTTGAATTTTCCTGCTGATGATATTCCTCCTCATGCACGGGAATTATTTATTAAGTCGCGGGTGCGTTCTGTAGTCAATGTAGACTCAAAAGAAATTGGCCAAAGTCCTGTGCGTAACCTAGAAACCGGAGAAATTATTTCTGAGGATCTTCTTTACCGTCCTGTAGATCCATGTCATATAGAATATTTGACAGCTATGGGGGTAAAATCTTCAGTAGTAGCACCAATTATTTATCAAAATCAACTGTGGGGATTATTAACATCTCATCATTCTCAAGCACGTGAAGTAGCAGAATATGAACTAGATGCAATGCAGATGGTAGTTGAGCAAGTATCTGTTGCGATCGCTCAAAGTAATCTTCTCACCCAAGCCCGTGCCAAAGCAGAAAGAGAAGCTATTATTAATCGTATTGCTACACTACTGCATTCACTACCAACAATAGTTTTACAACCAGCTTTAGAAGCTACAGTTGCAGCCTTTAATGGTATTGGTGGTAGATTATGTATTAGACATAATGCCTTTGACTTACAACATAGTCAATTTAAATCTTTAAGAGAATGTTTAATTCCTGGTAGTAATTGTCTCCAGCTTTATGTATGTGGAGAGCAACCAGTTATTCCCAACCCAAATATATATCCATTTTTAGAACAATATAGCGTTTGGCAGGAACATTATAAATCTGGAGAATATGAAATTTGGGCAATTAATGATATTTACCAAGATTCTAATTTAAGAATTATTCAACTAGCATTTAAACCCACAAAAATTCGCAGTATTTTAATGATTCCCCTGCACTATCGGCAAGAATTAGTGGGATATTTAAGCATTTTTCGTAATGAAATAGAAACAGAAACCCTGTGGGCGGGGAAATTTGATCCAGACAATAGACAACTTTATCCCCGGATGTCCTTTGAACTGTGGAGAGAATCAAAAAAAGCACAAGCGCAAAAATGGACAAATGAAGAAATAGAACTAGCTGGAGAAATTCGCAAACACTTTGCTTCAGCGATTCAACAATATGAACTTTATCAACAGGTGCAAAAGTTCAATGAAAATTTAGAAAAACAAGTCCATAAACGGACACTGCAAATGCAAAGAACAGCAGAACAACAACAAGCTGTATTTGGAGTCATCAATAAAATTCGGGAGTCCCTGGATACTGATACTATATTTAAAACTACAACTAAGGAAGTTTGCAAATTAATCAAAGCAGACCGAGTTTCTGTTTATAAATTTACAGAAGATTGGGGTGGAGAATTTGTTGGTGACTTTGAAGCTACTAATCCCAACTGGTTTAATGAAACTAAACTAGGAATTAATACAATTTGGAATGATACTTACTTACAAGATACTCAAGGTGGAAGATACCGCAACAATGAAACCTTTGCAGTAGATGATATCCATAAAATGGGATTTACCCCCTGTCATGTCGATATTTTAGAGCAGTTTCAAATTCACGCTTTTGTATTAGCTCCGATATTTATTAGACAACAACTCTGGGGTTTACTTTGCACCTATCAACATACTGGTCCCCGGCAATGGAAAATTTCAGAAGTTAATTTTATTAGTCAAATAGCCTCACAGTTGGGAGTAGTTATTCAACAAGCTGAATTATTAGTAAAAACTCAGCAGCAAGCGGATCAACTTACACAAACATTGCATGAATTAAAAGCCACTCAAACCCAACTAATTCAAACGGAAAAAATGTCATCTTTAGGACAACTTGTAGCTGGTGTTGCCCATGAAATTAATAACCCAGTTAACTTTATTTCTGGAAATCTCATTCATATCAATGAATATGCTGAAGATTTGCTGAATATGCTAGATATCTATCAGCAGAAATATCCTGAACCCTGCGAAGAAATTATAGAACTAGCAGCAGAACTAGATTTAGAATTTCTCCTAGAAGATTTACCCAAAACCTTATCTTCTATGAAAATAGGGGTAGATAGAATCCGGCAAATTGTCTTATCTTTGCGGAATTTTTCACGTCTTGATGAGGCAGAAATGAAAGAAGTAAATATTCATGAAGGCATTGATAGCACATTATTAATTTTGCAGCATCGTTTAAAAGCCAGACCTGAATCTCCTGGTATTGAAATTATTAAAGAATATGGTGATTTACCATTGGTAGAATGTTTTGCCGGACAACTCAATCAAGTCTTTATGAATGTTTTGAGTAATGCCATTGATGCTTTAGAAATTTACAGAAAACATACAGCAGAAAGTGCCAAAGAAAATCCCAGGTCAGGAAAAATTACTATTTCTACCACTGTAGGAGTAATGAATGACAATGAAAAAAGTGCAGTCATTCAGATTAGAGATAGTGGACCAGGAATGCCAGAAACTATCAGACAAAGAATATTTGATCCATTTTTCACCACTAAACCCATAGGAAAAGGTACAGGTTTAGGTTTATCAATTAGTTATCAAATTGTAGTGGAAAAACACAGCGGAATTTTCAAATGTGATTCTCAATTGGATGTAGGTACACAATTCTGGATTGAAATTCCTATTAAACATATAGTCATTAGTCATTAGTCATTAGTCAGGAGTCAGGAGTCAGGAGTCAGGAGTTATTTATTTTGGATTTTGGATTTTGGATTTTGGATTGTTTTTGTTAACTCCAATCTAAAATCTAAAATCTAAAATCTAAAATTTTTTTCCCCAGTCCCCAGTCCCCAGTCCCCAATTAATTTCTCAATTGTACAGGCATAGCTAAATAAGTCATTTTTAACCCACCTAAAGGAGTAAAAATAACCGGTGTTAAACTTTGATTTAAGTGCATTTGAATTTCTGTAGAAGGTAATTCTTTTAAACCTTCCATGAGATATTTGACATTAAAAGCAATGTCTATATCTTCCCCAGAAATTTGCGCTGGCATTGACTCTGTACCACTGCCTACGTCTTGAGCTTCACAAGATAATGTAATTTCTTGATTTTCATTATCAATGCTGATTTTGACAATATTATTTTTCTGGTCAGCTAATACCGCAATTCTTTCTAAAGTGCTGATAAATTGTTTGCGTTCTAATACTACTTGGCGTTCAAATTGCCGGGGAATTAATTGCCGATAGGCGGGATATTGTCCTTCTAAAGTGCGGCTAGTTAAACGTTGATTTTGCCAAGCAAAGACTATTTGACCTTGATCTAAATATAAGGATACAGCTTCTTCAGAAGAACTATGGGCAAGCATCCTTTGTAATTCTCTTAATGCTCTTGCTGGTACTGTGACTTCTAACTGTTCGCTACCTTCTAAGGGACGCTCGTTAGCGGTTTCCAACACTGCTAAACGGTGTCCATCTGTAGCTGCAAATTCTAGGGTGTCTTGTTTAACGGTTAAATGTAACCCCGTCAGCACTTGCTTAGTTTCGTCGGTGCTAGTAGCAAAAAGAGAACCTTTTAAACCTTCAATTAATGCAGCGGTGGTGAGTTGAATTGATTCCGAACTTTCAATTACAGGTAATTCGGGAAATTCTTCTGCACCCATAGCGCGGACTTGATATTTACCGCTTTTGGGTTTGAGGGTGACTACTATACCTTCTCCGGTGTTGTCTGCTGACTCATCATCTAGGGAAATTTCCCCTTCTGGTAAACGAGAGGTGATATCTAAAAGTAGTTTAGCAGGAAGAGCGATCGCCCCACCTTCAATCACTTCTGCGCTAAAACTGGTACGGATACCCAGACTCAAATCAAACGCTGTTAAACTGACTTGGTTAGTTTCCTCATCTGCTTGTAAGAGTACGTTAGCAAGGATGGGATGAGTTGGTCTCGATGGTACTGCACGACTGACTAGGGAAAGGTTGGTACTGAGATCACTTTGAGAACAAACTAATTTCATAGAGCAGGGAATAGGGAATAGGGAATGGGGAATAGGGTTGAGTTTGAGGAGATATGTTTGTTCTCATCACACTGACAACCGCTATCAATATGGACTTAACAAGCGAAAAACAATGGTAACAAATTTTGGACTGAGGAGATAGGACTGTTCAAAAGCTCTCCCTCTGTGGAAAAGCTGTGGAAAAACTCGCTTAGTTTTCCACAAAGTAATTATACTTAATGTATTTTTCTTACAAAATTATTAAGTTTTCCACAACTTTTTCCCCAAAAGGTAATATTTTTTCCACAATCGCAGTTAAATTTAACAATTTTTTATACTTTGCTTAATATTAGGTGACAGGTGACAGTGAATAGATACCCGACTTATTAAACAAGTCGGGTATCTGGGTATTACGTTTTTTAAGGTTGAGTTACTTACTACTTTTGATAACGAGTATTCATATTAATGCGATCGCTCAACTGTCGTAAGGTTTGCATTAAACTTTTATCAGTTTCCTGAAGTTGGGTAATTTTTTCACAACTATACATCACCGTTGTATGGTCTTTCCCGCCAAATTCCTCCCCAATTCTTGGTAAACTTAATCCTGTATATTGACGCATTAAATACATTCCAATTTGTCTAGCCCAACTAATTTCCCGACGGCGAGAACTACCTTTTAAATCTTCACTAGAAAGATTAAAAAACTCAGCCACCACATTTAAAATAACTTCTGGTGTTGCTTCCGTTTTTTGGCTAGAAGTGCTTAAAACAGGGGTAATACTTTCCACCGTCATAGGTAAACCCCAAATAGAAATATAAGCCAAAGCCCGAATTAACGCCCCTTCCAATTCTCTAATATTAGAAGTATAATTATAAGCAATATATTCAACTACATCTATAGGTAAACGAATATTTTCATATTCAGCTTTTTTCTGTAAAATTGCCATGCGGGTTTCTAAATCCGGCGGTTGAATATCGGCAATTAAACCCATAGAAAACCGCGAACAAAGACGCTCTTGTAAACTCAGAATTTGATAAGGAGGACGATCAGAAGCAATGACAATTTGCTTTCCTGCCTCATGTAAAGTATTAAAAGTATGAAAAAATTCCTCTTGAGTATATTCCTTACCTTCCAAGAATTGAATATCATCAACTAATAAAATATCAGCAGCCCGGTAATGTTCCCGAAAACTCTGCATACTATCATTACGAATTGCAGTAATTAAATCATTAGTAAACTGCTCAGTAGAAACATAAAATATTTTAGAATCAGGATAAATTTCCCAACGATAATTACCAATAGCTTGCATTAAATGGGTTTTTCCCAAGCCCACACCACCGCATAAAAATAAAGGATTAAATTCCCTACCGGGATATTCTGCCACAGCTAAAGAAGCAGCATGAGCCATTCTATTATTAGCGCCAACCACAAATCTAGAAAAAACGTACTTAGAATTTAACTCTGTACTTTTTTGTTGATTTTTGGGAACATTTGATTGAATAGTATTAGCTGCTGGAACTTCCCAATTAACATCTTGTTGATTTAACCCAGAAACTTCATCACCTTGAACAGCAGTAATGTAAATTACTACAGGATAACCTAAAATATCCTGCACCACACGCGCAATAGTATTGATGTAATACTTTTGCAACCAGTTTCTCGCAAATAAATTAGGCGTAGATATAACTAAGCAATTATTTTCTAGCTGTACTGCACTAGCTGTTTTAATCCAAGTTTCAAAGGTAGGACGAGATAACTCTAACTGTAAACGCTCTAACACCTGATGCCACAGATTGTCTAGGGTAAATTCCATCATCTACTACCTTTGCTGCTAATTGCCACAATAGAAGAAGATATGAGCAAACAATTATTGTCCGCATTCAGCTATCAGCAGTCAGAAATCAGCTAAAACTAAGTTGGTGACTGAGTTTTTAGCTTTTTGAATCAAGTAGACTGATACGAAAAGCAATCTGTAATTTAGTCTATCAACGCTGATCATTTATTTATGAATGCTGATAGCTGTTTACTGACGGCTGAATGCTTATTATTTAACTTTAAACTGTAACCATTCTGGTTGAACCCAGGTAGCTAATATCCTACCACCTAGCGACTAACACGGAGAAAAAATAACATCATGAAGACAAATCATTATCATCTAGCTTCCCAAGATATTGATACTAAGGGTTTGATCCAGCACGGAAGACGGAAAATCAGAGGTTGGATGTTAATCACTGGGTTGTCCGCATTATTTCTTAGTAGCTGCTCTAACTTAAATAATAGAATCTTAGAAGCGCAACCAGGGACAAATCAAGTAGAAAAGACTACAAACACAACTGTAGGAATTGTGCCTCCTGCAATTATCGCATCTTCTGGCGACCCTAATTTTGTTGTCAAAGTAGTACAAAAAGTAGGTGGTGCGGTAGTTCGCATTGATTCCGCTAAAACAGTCACATCTCAAATACCAGCAGAATTTTCCGATCCATTTTTCCGCAGATTTTTTGGTGATAGAATACCCCAGCCAAGGGAAAGAGTAGAAAGGGGTAGTGGTTCTGGATTTATTATTAATTCCTCTGGACAAATTTTAACTAATTCTCATGTCGTAGATGGAGCAGATGAAGTTACGGTAACACTCAAAGATGGGCGAACTTTTGAGGGTAAAGTATTAGGAGAAGACCCAGTTACAGATGTGGCAGTCATTCAAATTGATGCTAATAATTTACCAGCTATAGCTTTAGGTAATTCTAATATATTACAACCAGGTGAAGCGGTAATTGCTATTGGTAATCCTTTAGGTTTAAATAATACAGTTACTTCAGGAATTTTGAGTGCTACAGATCGTTCTAGTAGTGATATTGGTGCTAGTGATAAACGAGTAGATTATTTACAAACAGATGCAGCAATTAATCCTGGTAACTCTGGTGGTCCACTACTGAATGCTCGTGGTGAAGTCATAGGAATGAATACAGCGATTATTCAAGGCGCTCAAGGTTTAGGATTTGCAATTCCTATTAATACCGTGCAAAAAATTTCTCAAGAATTAATTAGCAAAGGTAGGGTAGATCATCCTTATTTGGGTGTACAAATGGTGGCGCTGACACCAGAAGTTAAGGAAAGAATAAATACTAGATTTGGGGATAAAGTTTTAGTTGCAGAACAAGGAGTTTTATTAGTGAGAATTGTTCCAGAATCACCAGCAGCCATTGGTGGACTCAGAGCAGGGGATGTAATTCAAAGTATTAATAATCAACCTGTAACTAAAGTGGAAGAAGTGCAAAAATTAGTAGAAAATAGTCAAGTTGGTAGTCCTCTACAGGTTCAAGTAGAACGCAATGGAACAACTGTTCAATTAATAGTTAAACCTGCACCTTTACCCATTAGAGGTGATAGGTAATAGTTGACAGTAATAAGAGTAGGGGTAATTCATGAATTACCCCTACACAAGAATCAAGTTTTTAGTTCTATTTTACAGGAGTTTGCAAAATGACCGATAAATCATCAATTATTCAATTAGGTAATCCTAAATTACGTGAAAAAGCAGCTTGGGTGGAAAATATTCAAGATGAGAAAATTCAAAAATTAATTGATGATTTAATAGCTACAGTTGCTCAAGCTAATGGTGTGGGAATTGCTGCACCACAGGTAGCTGAATCACTACGTTTATTAATTGTTGCTTCTCGTCCAAATGCCAGATATCCAGATGCACCAGAAATGCAACCAACAGCAATGATTAATCCGCAAATTATTAGTCATTCAACCGAGGTTGTCAAAGGTTGGGAAGGTTGTTTAAGTGTTCCCGGAATTAGGGGTTTAGTTCCCAGATATCAAACAATTGAAATTGAATATACTGATAGAAATGGAAATTTACAACAACAATAATTAACGGATTTTGTGGCGCGAATTTTTCAACATGAGTATGATCATTTAGAGGGAATGGTGTTTTTAGACAGAGTAGAATCTACTGAAGAATTAATGACTGAAACTGAATATCAACAGAGGATAGTTAAAGCAGAGAAGAGTTGATAATTTTCCATGAATTTAATAAAAATCCCCGATATTCTCTTTGAAAAAATCGTAAGCATTCAGGAATAGAGTGATCAGATCCCCGACTTCTTTTATGAGCTTGTCCATAAATTGTGAATTGATTGCAGAAGTCGTGGATCTCGGTATCAACAAGTGCTATTGTGGAATACTTATAAACAATCAATAAATGATTTATCTTTGTGAAGAATCGGGGATATAATTTACCTTAATTTTATCAACAAATTATCAACAAATTATCAACAACTATTTTCTAAATCTACAGGACTTACGCAAAAGGGAAAGAAAGTAGGGGTAATTCATGAATTACCCCTACGCAAGAATAAGGTTTTCAGTCACATCTTGCGTAAGTCCTATCTAGATATAGCTGGGAAAATTGGTTATGGATAAAGCGTGTCATTTTTCTGATTTTTACCAAGATTGTGATAAATTATGCCCCGAAATCAACGCCAAATACAAGCCCTACTACATAAGGTTGAGTTTGAATTATAAAAAACCTCTACCAGTAGTAAGAGGAAATAATGACTAAAATTAGAGTAAATTAAAAGGCTTATTGAAGATTCTCTAATTTATAGGAGGTTGATTGAATATGCCAAAAATTACTGATTTTGTAGAAGATGCCGGCGCTCCTGGAATTATCGTCGGAATTGGTGCTGTTTTACTTGCACCTGTGGTCATTCCTGTTGTTGCTGGAGTGGGTAAACCCATAGTTAAATCAATAGTTAAAGGTGGTATTGTTGCTTACCAAAAAAGCAAGGGAGTTTTTGCTGAATTGGGTGAAACTTGGGAAGATATCGTCGCTGAAGCTAGAGCAGAAATAGCAGAAGAACAACACACACTAGCATTTGAAACTGCTTCGGAAAATCAACATAATTCCTAATAATTCGTAATTCGTAATTCGTAATTGAATTATGAAGTAAGAATTCAGGAGTCAGGAGTCGTAGGGGCGAAGCATTCGGAAAATAACCTGTGATAAAAATTAATAATTGTTCGCCCGAATGCTGATGCTTCCAGCACGCTTCGCGAACGCCCGTACAGGAGTCAGGAGTCAGGAGTCAGGAGTCAGGAGTCAGGAGTCAGGAGTCAGAAGTCAGAAGTCAGAAGTTGTTCTTTTAGATTTTGGATGCAAAGATTTTGAATTGTATTGATAAACTCTAATCTAAAATCTAAAATCTAAAATCTAAAATTTTCCTCCTCATCTACCTGTTCCCTATTCCCTGACTCTGATAAAAATTTATAAATCAAGTTGGATGCTATATGTTAAAAATTACAGATAAAGCAAATTTAAATAAATCCTTTAATCCCATTGCTACAAAAATTGTCAGTGATACTCCAGGAAGACTCAGGTTAAGAGTTGCACCGAAAAACCGTAAAGTTGAGAAAATGCAACATATCGCCAATTTTTTAACAGCACAACCTCACATTAGTCAGGTGAGAACTAATATTCATCATGGTAGTATTTTGATTCATCATGATCATCAAACTGGTACTTTATCAGAAATTTTGGAAACACTGAAAGATATAGGCATAATTTTTACAGATATTACCCAAGGTCAAACTGAAGCAGCATCGGGAATATCTCATGCAGTGATTGATTTAAACCAACGAGTTGAACGTGCTACAAATGGTATTGTAGATTTGCGTTTTCTGTTTCCCTTGGGACTTGGTACTTTAGCAGTAAGACAGTTAATAATTAAGGGTTTACAATTAGAAGTAATCCCTTGGTATGTTTTAGCTTGGTACGCTTTTGATAGTTTCTTGAAATTCAATACAGGTGACAGGTGACAGATTTGAAAATCTTTTGATGTCGAAATTTTATCGTTAATTAGTTGACTAACTGTTCCCTGTTCCCTGTTCCCTGTTCCCTTTCATGAGCAAAAATGCTGAAATTTGGCGCTGTAAAAGTTTATCCTGAATCTTAGCACCTTTGCCAACAGAAATTATGAAAAAGCTGATTAATCAACCAGAAGCATTTGTTAGGGAAAGTTTAGCAGGTATGGCTGCTGCTCATACTGGTTTAATTAAGGTAAATTTTGAGCCAACTTTTGTTTATCGAGCAGATGCACCTGTAAAGGGTAAGGTAGCAATTATTTCCGGTGGTGGTAGTGGACATGAACCAATGCACGCGGGTTTTGTGGGGATGGGAATGCTTGATGCTGCTTGTCCTGGAGAGGTTTTCACGTCTCCCACTCCTGATCAAATGTTAGCCGCCGCACAGCAGGTTGATGGGGGTGCGGGTATTATTTATATTGTGAAAAATTACAGTGGCGATGTAATGAATTTTGAAATGGCTACGGAGTTAGCCAGAAGTGAGGGTATCCGTACATTAAATATTATTATTGATGATGATGTGGCAGTGAAGGATAGTTTATATACCCAAGGAAGAAGGGGTGTGGGAACAACGGTACTGGCAGAAAAAATTTGTGGTGCAGCGGCAGAAAAAAGCTATGATTTACAGCAGATAGCTGATTTGTGTAAAAAAGTAAATCTGCATGGTCGTAGTGTGGGGGTAGCGTTAAGTTCTTGTACAGTTCCGGCTAAGGGTACACCAACTTTTGCTTTGGGGGATGATGAGATAGAATTAGGTATTGGCATTCATGGAGAACCAGGAAGAGAACGGGTTTCTATGATGTCAGGGGATGAAATTACGGAGATTTTATGGCGATCGCTCTTTGATGATACTGCCTATTGTCGCACGGTGCGGGAATGGGACGAAACCAAGGAAGAATGGCAGGATGTGGAACTATTAAATAAACCGTTGCAAAAAGGCGATCGCCTCTTAGCTTTTGTTAATAGTATGGGTGGGACTCCGATTTCTGAACTTTATCTTGTCTACCGCAAACTAGCAGAACTTTGTCAGATGGAAGGACTGGAAATAGTGCGTAATCTAATTGGACCCTACATGACATCATTAGAAATGCAAGGTTGTTCCATCACGCTGCTGAAGTTAGACGAGGAAATGTTACAGCTATGGGATGCACCAGTTAAAACCGCAAGTTTACGCTGGGGAGTTTGAAATGGTTACTCAGGTGCAAATTTTTCAATGGTTATATGTATTTGCTTCTGTTATTGAGAAACATAAAGAAGAATTGACGGAATTAGATGCAGCCATTGGTGATGCTGATCATGGTATCAATATGGATAGAGGTTTTAAAAAGATCAGCACTATCTTACCGAGTATTGAAGGGAAGGACATCAGCAGTATTTTGAAAACTGTCAGCATGACTTTAATATCTAGTGTGGGGGGTGCAAGTGGTCCTTTATATGGAACGTGGTTTTTAAGAGCGAGTGCTGTAACTGCGGGTAAGCAAGAATTAAGTGAAAAAGATATGTTGAATTTACTCCAATCTGGCTTAAATGGAGTTGTTGAACGAGGTAAGGCGCAATTAGGAGATAAGACTATGGTAGATGTGCTGTATCCCGCCGTGACTTCTTTTGAAAAAGCTGTAAATGAAGGTAAGGGTAGTGTGGAAGCTTTGCGGATGGCTGTAACTGCGGCGGAACAAGGGTTAAAGGATACTATACCGATGTTAGCAAAGAAAGGCAGAGCAAGTTATTTAGGCGATCGCAGTATCGGACATCAAGATCCGGGAGGAACTTCTGCTTATTGGATGTTGCGGAGTTTGTTGGAAGTGGTGGAAGGTTCGAGGGCGAAAAAATAATGAGTGCCATTATTGGCATTTTTCTCTTGACCTTTAAAATATATATGCTATGATAATAATCGCTTTGGTTAAGGACGTATAGCTCAGTTGGTTAGAGTACATCGTTGACATCGATGGGGTCACTGGTTCGAATCCAGTTACGTCCATGTTTTTTATTTTACTGTAATTATATCTGCCCTTTGCTAGTGTTGATGAACAATACTAATGTATTCTTGAATCAATCAATGTCATGACCATGTAATGGTTAAAATATAAAATTCTATTTTCATGCAGCTTAAATCACACAATGTCACAGTCTGGACTACTTGAACTAGCACATCAAAAGCTTCACTGGCCGACTCCAAAAGAAATTTTGGAGCCATCTGGTGCTGGTCCAAGTGTTTATGCACGAATCGCTAGAGAAAAATTAGGTAGAACTATCAGCAAACTTTCAGATGGTCATGGTGTGCTAATAGGAGTGCTGGCGGCAAATTCTCAAGGGAATTCAACAGAAACACCCATTGCTTTAGTGTGCGATTTTCCAGGAGAAGTATCAGAGGAAACATTAAAGAAAACTTATAGACTTGCTTGGAGTTTTTCTCGTACACCGTCACTCATTACAACAGAACCTAACCGATTAAGAATTTGGACGTGCTATGAAGAGCCTCCAAAAGAAGATGATATTATCAAGCCTGTAGTTAATGTTTCTAAACAGGAAATTGAGTCATTTAATCAGTTATCTCTTTCCGATCAAGCTGCTGAAACTTTGCGTTTACACTGGGCTGATCTAGTATCCGGTCAATTTTTCCAAGAACATAGTCAGCGATTTCAACGTAGTCAAGCTGCTGACCAAATGTTATTGAAAAATCTAAAAAGTGTACGTGAAAGACTTCAACAAAATGAACTTGATGATGATACTATTCATGATTTATTAGCAAGAATTATTTTCATTCAATTCCTTTTTGATCGTCAAGAATCTAAAGGTAATCCCACTTTAAACACAAATTTACTAGATTATTTATATCAAATTGGAGAATTATCGGCTAAATACTCTCATTTAGCTGGCATATTAAGAAATCATAGAGATACTTATAAATTTTTTCGTTGGCTTAATAGAAAGTTTAATGGTGATTTATTCCCAGGTAAAGGAAATACTCCAGAAGAAAGAGAAATTGAATGGCAAACAGAAGAACAAAAAGTTAAAGAAGATCACCTAAATATACTTGCTTATTTTGTCAGTGGTAATGTACACATGAAAACTGGACAAGTAAGCCTATGGCCATACTATCATTTTGATGTTATACCTTTAGATTTTATTAGCAGTATATATGAAGAATTTGTCAGTAAAGAATCTGGCACAGGAGTTCATTACACACCAGAACATATAGTTGATTTTGTACTAGATGGTGTTTTACCTTGGGATAGTGAAGAATGGGATATGAAGATTCTTGATCCTGCTTGTGGTTCAGGAATTTTTATAGTTAAAGCATTCCAACGTTTAATTTATAGATGGGAAAAAGCTCATCGAAAAATAATTCAACCAAGTGATTTAAAAAATTTACTACAAAACAATTTATTTGGTGTTGATGTAGATGCTCAAGCTGTAAGAGTGGCATCTTTTAGTCTGTATTTAACCATGCTAGATAAAGTTGAACCTCAATATTATTGGGAGAATGAGTTTCGCTTTCCTAGATTACGTGAACGTCAATTAATTGCTGCTGATTTTTTTCAAGAAGATAAAGAAGGTTTTCGTTCTGTTCAGGATGCTGGTAAATATGATTTAGTCGTAGGTAATGCACCTTGGGGTAAAAATACTATAAAAGAATCTCTATATATAGATTCTTGGAAGAATAGACCAGAAAATCGCCAATGGAATACCTCTTATGGTAATATTGCTCTTTTCTTTTTACCAAAAGCTGCTGCTTTAACCAAACCTGGTGGACAAGTAGCAATGATGCAACCTGCAATGGCTTTGATTTTTAATCAAAATAAACCTGCTAAGAGCTTCCGTAACACTCTCTTTTCAGAGTTCAAGATTGAAGAGATAGTTAATTTATCTGCATTACGTTTTGGACTTTTCAAAGATGCTATTTCTCCAGCTTGTATTATCACAATGTCAATTACACCTCCTGATGGTGAACCTTTGACATACATTTGTCCCAAGCCAGTAATGCCTAATCAAGATGACTATCATATAGTAATTGAACCATACGATATTAATGTAATTTACCCCCAAGAGGCGATATCAAATCCATTAGTTTGGACAGCTTTAATGTGGGGAGGGAGACGTGATTTATCCTTAGTCAGAAGATTAAATCAAGAATCAAGTCTTGAAAAACTTAAATCTAATGGTATTGCTAAAACTCGTCAAGGTGTGCCAAAAGGTGATAGGAAAAAATTGGAAAACAATCTAATAAATAAACGAATTTTGAAATCAACCAAATTTATTAACCAAAGTTTTATCTACCTAAATGCTCAAAAACTTCCTATAAATGATGATCCATACATTGACTCTGGTACAGGATTGAGTAGTCTATCTGCGTTTCAACTGCCACAAATGATTTTAAAGCTCAGTTGGCAGAAAAAAAGTGGTAGATTCCGTTCAGTAATAATTAGTCCTGATAATACAAATCAAGGAATTATTTGCTCTGAAAGTTATGTGAGCATACATATTCCTGAAAGTCATATTTCACAATTGAATGCTGCTTGTCTAGCATACAATAGTAAGTTAGCTGTCTATTATCTACTACTTTCTAGTGGTCGTTTTGCCTCTTATATCCCAGAAGTTAATGTAAATGATTTACTGCGTGTCCCAATACCTGAATTATCAGTAGGAGATTTGCAGAACATAAAAACAATTGATGATATAGATGAGCGTATACGACAAGCTTTTGAATTCAAAGATAGTGAATGGGTGCTAATTAATGATTTATTCAACTACACTCTACCAGACTTTAAAGGAGATGGTGCTTCTCCAGGACGCAAAATAACTCACCGTGTAGATAATAGTCAATCTCAGAATAATACTGAACCTGAACTTACTGCATATTGTGAGTATTTCTTGCGAGTTCTTAAAGCAGGATTTGGACAAAATAAACAAGTTTGCGCCACCATTTTTCAGGAACAAAATAACAATATTTTTCCTGTTCGCTTAGTCGCAATTTATCTGAATAGACCTGATTGTTATGGTGTACACATTGAACCTATTGACTCCCCTAATTTAATAGAAATATTGGAGAAATTAAATAAATCATATTTGAAAACAGGAAGTATAGAAAATGGTGACATCTTTTATCAGCGTGTTGCCAAAATTTATGATTCAGTAGAATTGAATGGAGTAAAAATTCCTACTATTTATTTAATCAAACCTGACAAAATTCGTTATTGGACTCGCTCTATGGCTTTAAGAGATGCTGATGAAGTAGCCGCAGATATTATGACTTAGATATTAGATATATATCAAATGAACTAAATTCAAACACAAAATATTAGTAGTACAGGAGTTAAATTTTGGTTAGAAGACGGCAGACAATTTCAGAATTAAGATGGCCAGAGACAGATGAATTCATGGCAATTTCTAAGGATTGGTGTGAAACAGCATCAATCAATATACTTACTTTCGTATGGAAAGGATATGATTTATTACTAAAGGAGGTACTCTCAGAAATTGATTGTAGTCAAGCTGAAGATGATATTGAAAGAGATATTACTCAACTGCTTGAGCCAGAAATTCACAGCGTTATGACAGGGGATGAGCCATATTATGTTCAACATGGTTCTTATGAAAGGGAAACTCGTCAAGTTGCACCAGCACAACCAAAAGAGTATGACATTGCATTTATTCTTAGGGCTAATAGAAGGATTATATGGCCTTTAGAAGCTAAAGTTTTGAAAACAGATGGCGCAGTTGGTGAATATGTAAAAGAGATAAATGACAATTTTGTAACTTGCCTGTATGCACCCTTTTCTTATGAAGGAGGAATGCTGGGTTATCTTTTTTCTGGTGATCCTGACAAAGCTTTTACCAATATTGCAAAAAAAGTACCATGTACATTAAATGATCATCCAGATTTTCCAGATCGTGATCACAAAACCTCGGATCACCAGCGAATAGTTCCTCCAGAAAAATCATATCCGATTGATTTTAGATGTCACCATTTACTATTCAAAATAATTGCTACGCCTACTAATAGTATATCTTCAGTTGAATAAATTTAAAACCTAGTCACGAGTTTTCAGTGATAATCTAGAACCACGCCAACCACGACTTCTAACATTGGCTTTTTGCTCTTGTGCTTCGATAATAGGTTGTAGAACTCGATAAACCTCGTTATCATTGGGTTGATCATCTTGTATTTCCAGCATATATGTCTTTTACAAACATAGTTGTATTGTACTGTATCGGAGGACAATTAATTTGTCAAGTCTGGCAAAAGTTGGAAAAATGGGGATTTTCAATATAGGACAATTAATTTGTCAAATATCTAAATTCGGACAGTTATTTTGTCAATTAATGTTGAAGGGGCTAAATATAGGTTAAAATAACAAAACCCTTACACAGTAAGGGTTTAGGAGTTAATATTTTTGTGGACATTAATTTGTCAAGTGGTCAAATAATTTCGCACTCAACCCCCACCATGAACAAAATCATATTTCACCTCGCCTTCCCTGTCACCAACATCCCCCAAACCAAAGCCTTTTATGTCGACGGTTTAGGCTGCATCCCCGGAAGAGAAAACCCCCACGCTTTAATTCTCAACCTTTACGGACATCAATTAGTTGCCCACATCACCAAAGAACCTTTAACACCTCAAAAAGGCATTTATCCCCGACATTTCGGTTTAATTTTCACCCAAGAAAAAGACTGGCAACAATTACTAGAAACAGCCAAAATTAAACAACTGAATTTTCGAGAAGAACCCAAAAACCGTTTTGTTGGTTCTCCTCTAGAACATCACACTTTCTTTTTAGAAGATCCTTTTTATAACTTAATGGAATTTAAATACTATCGTTATCCATCAGCAATTTTTGGCAGTTCTGAATATACAGAAATTGGTGATAGGTAATTGGTAATTTGGTGACTGGTGACTGGTGACTGGTGACTGGGAGGATGAATAACCCAATGCCCAATGACTAATAACTAATGACTAATAACTAATAACTAATAATTAATTGGTTCATCTAATGCTGCTGCTACTACTTTAAAAGTCCTTTTATCTGTTAACATCCAAGGATGCAGGGCAACGGGTAAAATAACTTCTTTACCAACAGATATTCTTGAACTTTCCGCAGGTAAAATCATTAAATCATAAGGTGTCCAAATAGATGTAAAATTTAACTTATTCAACATTTCTACATCAGAATTTAAATCATTTAAAAAATCACTATTAGGTTGCATTTGTAAAGCACCCTTTAACCAAGTTAAATATGCAATATTTGTTCCCCGATGGGGTGAGGAAATGGTAATAAACCTCTTTACCTTTTCTATTCCTCCCAATCTTTGAATATAATAACGGCTGACTATTCCCCCCATACTAAAACCCACTATATCTAATGGTTGTTCTGGTGCAAAGTTCATGTTTACATAATCTGCTACTTGCTGTGCTAAATTATCTAAAAGCTCAGAACCGTTATTAGGAATTAAATCAAGTGTACAAACTACCATACCTTGCTTTCCCAGGTAACGCGCCATTTTGTTGAAAACCGCCCCAGTATCATTAATTCCGTGTACCAATAAAACAGGATTACGCTTGTTTGCTTTATCATTCATAGTAATACTTTTGAAATAGGTTTGTAAAAAATTGTCAGTATTCATCAAATCTGATTTGAGTTATTTCTGTAGAAAATATAACCAAGTATCAGAGCTATCAACCCAGAGGCTATGACAGTTTTTGCAATTAACCAATGTTGTTAAATTTTGTTAAGGAATATCTCAG
This sequence comes from Sphaerospermopsis sp. FACHB-1194, assembly GCF_014696235.1. Lineage (NCBI taxonomy): Bacteria > Bacillati > Cyanobacteriota > Cyanophyceae > Nostocales > Aphanizomenonaceae > Sphaerospermopsis > Sphaerospermopsis sp. FACHB-1194. The sequence goes on from NZ_JACJPU010000001.1 coordinate 148,369, forward strand.
AATCTTGCTTATAGATACGGTAAGATTTAATAATGATTTCGCTGGTCTTCATCAGTCGCTAATAGTTGTAATGAAGTCATAACAATTGGCCTATAGAATGACTACAAGGCGATTTAGTAAAAATCCCTAAAGTTATTACTGCTTATTACCGCAATGATTATGGCAACAAAATGTAAAATTATTTTGAAATAATTTACAATTATGGTGATATGACAAAAATTTAAAAACAGGAGAAATTGTCATGTTTGGATTTATCAAAAATTTAATCGGTGGTATTCTTGGCTTCATCGGTGGGTTATTTGGCAAAAAAGATGAATACTACTTGGAACTAAAAGAAGAAGTTGGAGAAACTACACCAGCAGCAGCACCCGTAGCACCAGCAGCAGTAGTAAAAGCAGAACCCGCTCAAGCACCAACCCCCAAAGCAGAACCCGCTCAAGCAGCAAAAGCAGAACCCGCAAAACCCGCAGTAGCAACTGAAACAAATTTTGCAACTAAATATTTAATTACTCCATCTTCTGGTGGTCGTCGTCGTCCAGGTGCGAACATGAGTAGTTTTCTGGATATGGCAGGTCAAGTGAAAGTACCTGGATAAATCAATTTTGGATTTTGGATTTTGGATTTTGGATTTTGGATTAATTAACTTGTTTAATATAGAATATATTGCTCGTAGTGAGGACTTTAGTCCTCAAAATCAGGGCTGAAGCCCTTACTACAAACACAAAGACAAATCCTACCTTTAATCCAAAATCTCCAACTTACCGATTTATCAATTACTTGACCAGTTTTTCAGAAACACAATGCCACTGTACAACTGAAAAGCTGCATCCCAATTAGTATTTTCCCTCCTAAATAATTGAATATGATTTAATTAATGTAACGGCGGTTTGATAGTCTTTACGTTCAAAGGCGGCGATAACTTCTTCCAACATGACTTTATATAAACTTAAATGAATTTCTCACGCCTAGAGCGTCGATTCAGTAATGCTAGGTAATCTGTTTTTACCTTGTAGGGGCGAAGCATTCGGACAGAATATCAATGGTTTTAGCGATAGGTTATCACCCGAATGCTTCGCCCTGACGATTAATGAATCGGTGTTCTAGAAGTAAAGACACAAACAGCGCTATCTTTATCTTGGTGCGTGAGATATATCATTTATACCCACATTCGGCAAATTACATTCACTTCTGAATAATTATCACAAAGTATTGCGGTTTATGCCTCACAAGCAGCCGTAATCAAGGATAATGCTACAATTGGGGCAGTGACAGCGCGGAGAATACGACAACCCAGGGAAACAGGCTGAAATTTTGCTTTTATAGCCATTTCAATTTCCTTATCTGTCCATCCTCCTTCTGGTCCTGTGGCAATGACAATTTCACCTATATTTTCACCTATATTTTCACCTATATTTTCACCTATATTTTCACCTACAATTTCACCAGAGAGGTTATTTAGCACTTTTGTTAAATGTGGATAATTTCCCCGCGCTTCACAAATATAACGCTTATAACGCTGATTTGCTGCACTTGCATTTACAGCGGTGCTAAAAGCTACAGGTTCTAAAATGGTAGGGACAAAAGCACGCTCTGACTGTTCCGCCGCTTCAGCAGCTATGCGTCGCCAACGTTCTAATTTTTGGGGACTGGGGTTGATGAGGGTGCGATCGCTCAAAACTGGTACAATACAAGTTACACCTAACTCAGTACAACAACGGACAACATCATCAAAACCATTTCCTTTTGGTAAAGCTACCATCAAAGTTATAGATACAGGTAACTCTGTTTTCACTTCCAGTAATTCTAAAATCTCTCCTGTTTCTCCTTTTAAATGGGTTAACCACCATTTACCCATACCATCCATTGCGATAAATTTATCTCCATCTTGTAATCGCAAAACTCGCAATAAATAATGTTGTTGTTGGGGTGTTAATAAAATTTTTGTCTCTTGAATTTGGGAAATTTGAATTGTGATCCTTTGCATTTTGAATTATATTTTGTTGAGGTATAGATTTTAGTAGAATGAAACTAAGCTGGAAAATAAAAAACCTCTTGTTTGTAAATATTATAGTAATTGTAGTATTTTTAATAGGATTAATGGCTGTATTTCCTACACCAGTCATAGCTGAGGAAAATACACCAGACTGGAGTTATGCAGGTGCAGCAAATCCTACTCATTGGGGAGAAATCAGTTCTGAGTTTGCGCTTTGTGAACTAGGGAAAAATCAATCTCCCATCAATATAAATCATGCAGTAGAAGGAACTCCTATTAAAATAGAGTTTAACTATCAACCCACACCTTTATTAGTTGTTAATAATGGTCATACTGTCCAAATCAATTACAACCCAGGTAGCACTATGAAAATTAACGATGAGGAATATGAACTCATCCAGTTTCATTTTCATACACCTAGCGAACATACTATTAATAATAAAGCATCTGCTCTGGAAATGCACTTGGTACACCGCAATGTTAAAAACCAATTAGCAGTTGTGGGAGTGATGATGAATCAAGGTTCAGCTAATCCCTTAATTGATCAGATTTGGCAGCATATTCCCGCAGTGGGAAAAATCAATGACATTGAAAATTATACGATTAACGCTGCCAATTTACTACCTAAAAATAAAGATTTTTTCAGTTATATCGGTTCACTAACTACACCACCATGCAGCGAAAATGTCAAATGGAATGTACTAACAGAAACAACTCAAGTTTCTGAAGAACAAATTGCAGCTTTCCAAAAATTATATCAAGTAAATGCTCGTCCAGTACAACCAATAAACACTAGAAAAATAGAATTTCACCCCTCATAGGTTAGTTATTATTTGTGGATTTTTAGGGTTAATAATTCAGGAGTCAGGCGGGAAATTCCCACCTGTTCAGAAATCAGAATGTGTGAATAATCTGGAGATGATTAAAATTTTCTTAACCAAAGTAATTAGGTTCGTTCCCTGGTTTCCATTTAATATTGCAACCCACACTAGGAATTTGTTCACTGGTGACAGCTTGATCAACTAAAACGGCTTCAATTGCTGCGCGTAAATCTGCACCTGTTACTGGTTTATTATTACTAGGACGGCTATCATCTAATTGTCCGCGATAAACTAATTTTCTTTCTTGATCAAATAGGAAAAAATCAGGTGTACAAGCTGCTGTGTAAGCTTGTGCTGTTTCCTGGGTTTCGTCGTAGCAAAAGGGAAATTTAAATCCCAACTCTGTGGACATTTCTTTTAAGGATTCAGGTGCATCATTTGGGTAGTTTTGAGCATCGTTAGCACTAATAGCAACTATTCCCAAATTACTATTAAAGTAATCTTTTCCTAAATTGGCTAATTCTTGTTGGATATGCTTCACAAATGGACAATGCCGACAAATAAACATCACTAATAATGCTTTTTTATCTGCAAAATTAGCTAGTGAAATATTTTCTCCAGATACTACTTCTGGTAGATGAAATTCTGGTGCTTTAGTACCTAGAGGTAACATTGTTGAAGCAGTTAAAACCATAGATTCCCCTTTGCTTAATGCTAACAACATACCATAAATTTTTTGCCCACATTCCCAAATTAAAAAGACGAGAATTTTCCCGTCTCTCTAGTTTATCAATTGTTATGTAAGCTGTTATGTAAGCAGATTTTAATTATTTTCTACAGGCTTTTTAAAATTCCGATAACACCGTGTCCTGTGAATACTTCTAAGGCTATCAGAGAAATGAAACCAATCATAGCTAAACGACCATTGAGTAATTCTGCATAAGGTGTAAAACCTGTGCGATCGCCTTGTTCGTCTACATATACTTTAGGTTCAACTGCAAAGTTATTCATTTTGCCTTGATCGTCAATCATAGAACCGTTTGTAGCCATTATGTTATCTCCTTAACTTTTCTCTATATTAAGAACTGTAACAGATAAATTAATTTTTGTAAAGTATCTGAATATCTGGGATATATGTATGATCATCCAGAGAGTTTGATTTCTCTACCTTCTCATCAATCAACTTGCTAACTGGTTAATTGCTATCTTTATTAAAAACCTTAATTTTGAGTAGTTATGGATAAATTTAGAGTAGAAGTTATTGCCAAAACACCAAACCCCCAACAAGTCATTTATGCTGCGATGCACCAAGACTATACAGACGGGTTTGTATATGATCAGCGAGACAAATGGCCTACCGAGTCCAAATGTGGTGAAATTATCGTCAAGCAACTCCTAGCAGGAGAAAGAGGACATTACGGACCATTAGAACATCCGCAAATAATGTTTAACTGTGGTTACTTTCCTCATAGCGTCATGCAGCAAGCACGCACACACAGGGTAGGTATATCATTTGATGTGCAATCTTTTCGGTATACTGGCAACCAGTTTATTGAAGTGGTAGAAGGTAAAAAAGACATAGAAGATGTTTTCTACTTACGTCCTGTGGGCTATTACACAGATAGACAAGGTAAAAAATATTATTATTCACCAGAAAAAAGAGCAGCAGACTTACAATGGTGTTTAGAAGCTGCCAAACAATACAAAATTGACTTTGAAGCAGGAATGTCTGAGGAACATATCAGAGGTAAAATGCCTTTTGATTATCGTCAGCATTTTGTTGTGAGTTTTAATGTCAGGTCTTTCTTACATTTTGCTGACTTAAGAAATAAGAAAGATGCTCAACTAGAAATTCAAAAGTTATGTGAATTAATGTGGCCTCATTTTGAAGAATGGATTCCTGCAATAGCTGAATGGTACAAAAAATCTCGCTTGGGTAAAGGCAGATTAGCACCTTAAAATCAAAGATGGATAGATCCCCGACTTCTTGAAGAAGTCGGGGATCTGATTAATGATTAACTATAGCAAGGTATAATTATTTCGCAGTAATTTTAGACTTTGTAAAATTGTTATTGTTCACGTTCTATATTATAATTCGACAGTAAAATAGCGATCGCACACCTTGATCAAGGTAAGGCTGTTATTCCAGTGTGGTTAGATGTTATTTATCAAAAATTGAGTCAAAAATTAATTAAGTAAGGATTTAGAGAATCTATGCAACGAAAAAGCACAAGTAAATCGCAGTCTAAACCTCGTCGTATAATTAACGAAAGATACTGGTTAAAAGATGATGCCAAAAAAGGAGGAATGGCTAATGTTTATAAAGCGCGTGATCTAGAGTCTGACGAAGAAGTGGCATTTAAGTTTTTTGAAAATCGTAATTTAGATCAAGAAATTTTAGCTGAATCATATAAACGTGAAAAACAATCACTGAATAAATTAGAACACGACCATATTGTTAAACTTATTGATGATGGCAAAGATGAAGAAACCGGTCATGAGTTTCTTGTCCTTGAGTGGATGGAAAAAAATTTATCTGAGTATTTACAAGAAAATTCTTATAAAGATAAAGGTTGGGATGATTTTTGGCATGATATAGCTTTACCTATACTAGAAGCTCTGGATTTTGCTCACCGTCGCCAAATTGTTCACCGTGATATTAAACCTAGTAATATTCTCATTAGTAGTCATAGCAAAATTAAACTTGCTGACTTTGGCATATCTAAGTTTAAGAAATATCTCGAACCTAGTCGTACTGTTTTAGCATCTGGAAGATGTGAACCTTATACACCTAAACCCAATGAACATACAGGGGGAATATATGACTATAAGAGAGATGTTTATAGTTTCGGAGTATTAGTTCTTTATTGCCTAACAGATGTAGAATTAGCAGATTATGATGATATTTCTAAATCTCTTAATCAACTTCAAGTTCCAGAAGAAATAAAAGAAATTATTGAAAGCTGTGTTTCTTTTAATCCAGAAGATAGACCAGATACGGCGGAAATCCTTTTGGCAGATTTGAAAGTTGCTCAGAAGCAAAAAGAAACTCCAGATACACGCAAGAAAGAAACTTGTTATGTTGATTTTGCCAATAAAGATTGGTCACAGAAAGCTCAACATATTCTGCAAGTAAATTCTTTACAAGAGGTTCGTCAAATTATTCTGGATGACTGCAACTTGTATTGGAATCGCTAGAAAAGAATATAAAGATGTTGATTTTGATTTGTGCATTATAGATGAAGCCTCAAAAGCAACAGTAACAGAAGCTCTTGTTCCTATCTCAAAAGCCAAACGTGGAATTTTAGTCGGAGATCCTAGACAACTCCCACCCTTTGCAGATGAAGTTAAGAAGGAGGAGTAACCTATTATTGGGAACATCTTGGAATGTTAAACAATTCTGAATATAGTCATAAGTGGGAAGAAAAGAAAAATTGGTATAGAAAAAATGATATATTTCTTTATGAAGAAGGTGTTGGTAAAAATGGGGTTTTAATATTAAGTGAAGACGATTATACCAATGACAGTCCTTATGGTAGTATTAATTCCCAAAAAATTCATCAATTAATTGAAAAGATTTTTGGCAACCCTTAAATGATTTGTTTCAAATATCTTGTTGATTAAGAGTTTAAATTGTTAATTAATTCTTCTATAACTGAACTTTTATCTTCTTCCGATAAATAATCAAAAACTTTTTTAACAATTTCGGGAGACGCATTTTGAGCAAACCAATCTTCACTAGGATTATCTTGAATATTCAAAAAATACTTTAATCGTTCCTCTATAGCTTCCTTATCTGGTTTATCTAATTGTCCAATTCGATTTAACCAATTTTCCGATGAATCTTTAAAAGAATTAGCATCAACTGTACATATTTGATGAACTAGGACATAGGAATTTTTATCAAGACCATTTCTAGCAGTACGATTAATTGGATAGGTGGTTGGTAAACCATTAAATGTTGTTTGTGAAGTTAGAGGAATCACAGAAAAAGTTGCTATATATCCAGATTCATCTTGAAATTGATCACTTGTCCAGATGATATAGGGATGTGTTCCTCTAAAAACCCTACTGGAATTAATATTCTCTTTACAGGTTTGACATTCTACTTCTCCTGGTTCATCTAAATTATAAATATGAACATGACCCAGTTTGCAACGAAGAGATACTCTGTAAGGATTAATCCAATAAATCCAACCCTGTCTAGGTTTTTGTCCAGCCACTTTTATGATCCTAATTCACTGATTAATTTTGCTCTTTCTGCTTGCAGATTTAGTTTTACTTTTTCTTCTGGTTGATGGTTTTTTTGAGCTTCAACCATTGGCGCAGTGCTATACACATACTCTAGTAATTGATTTATTTTATCTTGTCCTGCACCTGCCCATTCTCTTCTAATGTTATCAAGAATTAGCTTGAGACTTAAAGGTAAATCTAAATCATCAACATTACCTGATTCCGTACCAAGTTTAATCAGTATTGTATTACCTTGAGATTCTTGAATAATCTCTTTTCCATTCATTGTCCTTAAAACATTATCTATTTCCTCGTTCCAAGGTCCATGACGATAATAGCACCAATCTAAATCAGTTAATTGATTGCCTGTCCATTTGACAGCATAAAGATCAGCCAAATACAAGAATTTAATTAGCTGTGTTTTTGTGATATATCCTTTTGTCGCATAGACAAAATATTTGATGAGTTTATCCAGCATAATCCTTATTTCTCCCGATTATCATAAGATTATCTAATTCCTTTAGGTTGGCAATATAAACATATATAAGTTTTGTATGAAAGTTAGACTTTTTATGGAGTTATCATAATTTTCCATCGGCTAATTATAATTCGTTTTTATCTCAATTTCTGACAATTTTTAACCTAGCTGCTATATTTATAGTGCTAATGCACTATAGTATCATATTTGGATTATGTAGGGTTTGCTGAATAAACCTAAAACCTTGATATATCAAAGGTTAGAGGCTGATAAACACAGAAATTAGTGCAAGGGTTTTGAAGGGTATACCGGAAAAAGTGTGCATTTTTTGGGATTTCAAGAGATGGCAAAGAAATTTTCAAATCTCCTCCTGACTCCTGACTCCTGACTCCTGACTCCTATGCCATCACGGAAAGACTTTCTCAGCAACCCCTATGTAATTACAGTTAGCTACACAATTTTTGACTCAAGATCACCCCATACCTTCCTTTGGGTATTTGTAACTACTGTAAACAAGTTGCTAGTTATCACAATGATCAGCAAATCACTAATAACGTAAGTTGCTAGTTATACAAGAAAGGCTCTCAAATCGAAGTAACAAGGATAAGTAGATAGCAATAAAGCAGGGAACACAATCATAATTCATTCTTTTTCCTGACTTCTGACTTCTGACTCCTGACTCCTATTCTTAACTAGCAACTTGGGTTAATAGACACAGAATGCGATCGCCTCATTTCCCTCGTTTGTGACTTGGTGAAATTGATATTTTATGTGTCAATAATCAACAATAACTATACTCTAGCTAAAGTCACTTTTTCCGGCTGATTTTGATATTTACCCCCTCTATCTGCATAGGTAGTTTGACAGGGTTCTCCTTCTAAAAATAATAATTGAACGATACCTTCATTCGCATAAATTCTACAATCAGCACTTGATGAATTACTAAATTCCAGAGTAAGCGAGCCATTCCAAGAAGCCTCAGCCGGAGTAACATTAGCTACTAGTCCAACACGGGCGTAAGTGCTTTTGCCTAAACAGATTGCAGTTACATTAGGAGGCATTTGTAATTTTTCTAACGCAACTCCTAACCCATAAGAATGCGCTGGAATTATAAAGAAATCTCCATCTTCATCCTGCTGTAAAGGTACAGATTCTAAATTGTTCGGATTAAATCTTTTAGGATTAACAACCGTGCCAGGAATATGCCTAAACACTAAAAATTCTTTAGGTGACAACCGTATATCATAACCATAAGAAGATAAACCATAGCTCAAAGCTGGGACTTCTGTGCCAGTTTCCAATTTTACCGTGCGAACTAAGCTAAATTCAAATGGTTCAATCATGCCTTTCTTTGCTTGCTCAATGATCCACTTGTCATTCTTCAACATTTCAGAGTTACCTTTTTTACTAAGTTTGATTTTATGTGACTGAAATTACCAAACTCGTTATCCTAGCATGATTAAGGATACTAGTACAGCACGGCGTAAATAAACCAACCATTCTCAATCGCTAAAAAGCTTACGACCTATTATTTTTGATTTTTGACTTTTAACTTCCGCGAAGCGGTACTAGGTTCTAAAAAAATTAATTCATCTTCATACTTAATTAAATGTTATTCGCTAAAGCATAAAGAAAAATTATATGTCTATGGTGCAGCACATACCTTGTTCAATTAAGAATAATTAACCACGACTTCTGGCTCATAGTTACAAGCAAGAGAGTTGATATTGAATTAAAACGAGCGCGGCAGGGTTCGAACCTGCGACCGATTGCTTAGAAGGCAATTGCTCTATCCACTGAGCTACGCGCCCAAGACTCGTATCTGGCTTTTGAACAAACCATCCTTGATTATTATATACGCTGTTCCTAGTAAAAAGCAAGATAGAATTAAATATTTAACAATTTTTATAACGAACCATCACCTCATGAACCAGTAGATGTAAACTAAAAAACGAAACCAAGTAAGTATTTACGATATATAGCAGATGTCAAGGGGTAACTTTACCTTGAGTGCTAATCCTCTCAGACAGATATTTGGCAGATATCTGGTAAAGTATTTGGCAAACGTCTAATTTTATTTCACCATAATATAAATTATTATACTTGAGTCCATTTTGCCCAAATGAAAGACAAATCCCAAATCAAAACAGCCCCTGTGAGGAGTTAGTTGCTAGTGCCATGTTTATTCTTAAACGCCAGGATGTTGAAATATCTACCGTTCAGCACCCAACGCGGGATCAGAAGGTGCCGATCCTCCATTATCAGGGGCCAACCTTTCGCCTGATAAGTGTTTTTAAAGCTAGTCAAGAGGTTGAAGCTAAAACTCTGTGGCGATCGCTGACTGACAATCGAGGTAAAGCCTGTGTCTTGCTGGAAGAACCCGAACGCTTTAGCGTCTGGGGCAAAATTCGCTTGGAACAGCTAGACAGTGATACAGGTAGCCATAGCAATATTGAGATTTTGACATTGGCGAGTATTTTACTCCTGCAAGCCGTTTATATGGATATTGAAGATTTATTAGGTAATCGACAAGCAGGTTTATTTGAAAAAGATATCACAGGGATATTACAGCAAAAACAATTTCCCCAAGCATCTTCCCCAGAGTCAACCAAAGCTCTGCTAACTGTTGAACCCTCACAAATGCCCAAACTGCCTCCTTGGCAAGAAACTCATGTAATTATTCTCCTGGAAGAACTGCACCGACTAGGAAAAACATATTTTGGTGATATAAACTTTGCTCATCAATTAGAGGATAGGCTACAAGATATGCCAGAAGAAGAACTATTAATATTTATCGGTTGGTTAAATCAATCTCCACTGAGTAAACTTTGGCAGTAGGATGAATATTATTGGCTCACAAATGATTTCAGTGTTACCCAACTTCAGGTATCACATTGAGCAATTAATACTATTTCAATTACATAAGACCTTAATTATGTCAAAAATAGTAGTACAGTGCATTTACCTAGTGAAAACCTATGAGTAAATCCTACGACGATTCTTACAAAGCAAAAACCATTTTCACGACTCAAAGAATCATTTTGATTAGTATTGGCTGGGTAATGTTAGCCCTGTTATACTTCTTGTTGTTCAGCGCCAAAATCCCTGGTAGTCCCAACGGCGAAGAAATTCGTGAAGTTTGGTATTTATTAGGAACCAATATCTTTGAAGCTTCAGCTTACTTGGGTTCTGCTGTTCTCTGTTGGCGAAACTGGCAAAGTACCCAAATTATCAGCAGCCGAAAGGTTTGGCTGTTTATCGGCTTAGGTATGCTGGCTTATTTTATCGGTGGGATAGTTTTTGGCTATATAGAAATAGGTTTAGGCGAAGAACCGGATGTATCTATAGCAGATGTGTTTTTTGTCATGACTTATATCTTCCTGGGTGGAGGTATGGCTCTAGCTTTGTTCTCCCGACGCATCAACTTAGAAAAATGGCAATGGTTAATTGTGTTTGCTGTTGGTGCATTAGGAAGTTTTGTGGCTTGGTTCATTTCTCAGCAAAATGCAGCACCATTCGCTCAAACAAGTGGTATTTTGATGCAAATAAAACTGATTTTAGATTGGTTTTATGTAATTAGTGATGTGTTGTTATTAATTATCGCTACAATCATGTTATTAGCGTTTTGGGGAGGAAAAGTTTCCCGGTCATGGAGAATGATTGCAGCCGCAGCATTTTCGCTCTACATTGCAGATATGTGGTTTTATGCCACTAACTATCTTCCAAATTATCAAAGTGGAGACATACTAGAAGTGTTCTAGGTGTTTAGTGGAGTGTTATTTGGTATGGGCGCTGCTCTGGAATACAAAGCATCATTGAGCCTCAAGCGGCGTACCAGTGGACGCAAACGCAGTTAACAAATTTTGGTGTCTACCGTGAGAAAATTAACAGATTCTGACAAGCAAGAAATTCTCAAGTTATATAGAGAAACTGCCGAAACTACCTCGACTTTGGCAGAACGTTATGGAGTAAGCAACTCAACCATTAGCCGACTGCTTAAAAGTACCTTACCCGAAGAAGATTACGAATATCTTGTTTCTTTAAAACGCGCTGCCAGAACCCCTGAAGGCAGAGCGCAGGTAAGTTACGAGCAGTTACCCCTGTTGAGTCAACAACCAAAAATCGAAACAGCACCTGTAAGCAGTGATCAACCTAGCTTAGAGTTGCCCAAGGTTGAACCACCTAAAACGGTCATCAAAGAGGTGAAAGAGGCTCCTAAGTCTGAACAAATTCCACCTCCTATCCCGGCTATTAGAAGGGTGAAAACACGCTCTTCTGCCACGGAAAAACCAGAATTGCCGGTAGCTAGGGAAATAGAAATCGTCCGACATCGGCCACCTGAAATACCCAGCATCCCCAGAACCATACTAGAGGATGAGGAGCCAGAAGAAAACGTCATCAGCAATATGTTCGATGATGATTTACTGGATGAGTCTGATGATTTGGATGATTTAGACGATGATTTGTTTGAAGATGAGGAGGATTTTGAAGACGAAGATTTTGAAGAACCTACACCTCTAGTTACCAGACGTAGACCAGGAGAAGGAGCAGTTCAAGTTTTACCCTTGTCGGTGGCATCTTTGCCGAAAACTTGTTATCTGGTAATTGATCGCTCTGCGGAATTAATTACTAGACCACTCAAGGATTTTGGGGACTTGGGAGCTATTCCTACTATTGAAACCCAGCAGAAAACTCTGCCAGTGTTTGATAATCATCGCGTGGCCAAACGCTTTTCTACCAAACGCGATCGCGTGATTAAAGTTCCTGACAGTAGAATGCTGCATAAGGCTAGTAACCATCTCCAAGCCAAAGGTATCACTCGCTTGTTAATTGATGGTCAAGTCTACTCTCTGTCTCTGGTTTAGCAATGTTGCAGCAACCAACTGGTTATGGTGTAGTTATGGTGACAACTGCCACTGAAGAGGAAGCTAAGGCGATCGCTCAAACTGTGATCGAAGCTAAACTCGCAGCTGCTGTCAGTTTGTCACCCGTCTACTCTATTTACCGATGGCAAGGAGAAATTCACAAAAAGAATGAATGGCAGTTAATGATTAAGACTAATTTGGCGTTATTCTCTACATTAGCAGCCAAAATCAGAGAAATTCATTCCTATCAACTGCCAGAAATTATCGCTCTACCTATTCTCCTTGCTGGTACTGACTACCAACAATGGATCAATGAACAGGTAAAAATATAATAGTCTTTTCGTTATGTATAGCAGTCAGCAGTCAGAAGTCGTAAGGGCAAAGTAGGGGCGAAGCATTCGGAAAATAGCTTTGGAGAAAAATTAATAATTGTTCGCCCGAATGCTTCGCCCTTACAGGAGTCAGGAGTCAGAAATCAGGAGTTCATTTATTACCTATTCCCTATTCCCTATAAATAATGACAAACGACTGCTCAAGTCTATAATGTCTTGTTTCCGAGCAATTTGATCCAGCCATTCTGAAGGAATACCTTCCACGCCATAATAAATTCCCGCTAACCCACCTGTCACCGCAGCAGTAGTATCCGTATCTCCGCCTAAGTTAACGGCTTGAAGTACAGCTTGGGCGTAGGATGAGCTATTTAAAAAACACCATAAAGATGCTTCTAGGGTATCAATTACATAACCACCAGAATTAATCTCTTTGATGGGTATATCAGCAATTTTTCCACTGAAAACTCTATCAAAATGGGGTTTTTCCAAGGCATATTCCCCACTAGAATAGAGTAATTGAATCTTGTCCAACCCTTGCAAATAAGCTGCTTTGGGTTCTATTCCTGCCAATAGCTCTACAGCAATACTAATATAAATGCCACAAGCCATTTGCGATCGCAGATGGCCATGAGTAATGCAAGAAACTTGATGGACTCTTTTTATCAGTTCTGGAAAACTCCAGGTTTGATCAAAATAAGCCATTGGTAAAATTCGCATTAAAGAACCATTGCCATTACTATTTTCACCAGTACCACCTGCTTTTAGGGGTGTTGCTCCTTGTTGCCAATTAATAATAGCTTGTCTGGTAGTTCCACCAATATCAAAAACTTTACCATGAGCGCCCCAATAACCTTCTGTGTACCAGCGGGAAAAGGAACGAGCTATAGCATCTAGGGAAAAACCATCACACAAACATTCTGCCAAACACAAAGTTAAAGAACTGTCATCAGACCATGTTCCTGGTGGTTGATGCCACGTACCATAACCTAACATAGATGTGACCGGAGATTTTAGGCGTTCTGCACGACTTGTAAACTCCACCGGTACACCCAAAGCATCACCAACACACACACCCAGCAAACCCGATAATACCTTTGTAGTTTTTATCATCATTTTATATTACTCAGTGACGATTAGTAAACTGTCACCTGATCACCTGGAATACTCAAAGATGGCAGTGTAACTATAACCAAGGATGCAAAAGTTTACTAAATACCGATAAGTTCAACATCTTGCATTAATAGTAACAATGAATTTAGTAAATTTTCAAATCATCTGGAACATTTCAACTTCCGATTCGACTTAGAATTTAACAGTAAAACTTCTAAATTGTGGTAAAACTTATGAAACGCTTACTCAAGTCTTTAGTGACAATTTCTGCTTTATCTTCCTTAGTAATTACTCCTGCATTTCTTTCCGTGGGTAAAGCTGCTGCCGAAACTCAAAAAGGCACAGATGCTAGTTATATTGGTGTTGGTGTAGCTGCTGGTGTTACCAGTGGTGGACAAGGTAACGATGATGCTACCTTTGGCGGCAATGTCACAGGTCGTTTAAAATTGGGAAATACTCCTTTTTCCGCACGGGGTAACGTCCTCTGGGGTGATGAAACAGCTGCTATCATCCCTGAAGTTTCTGTAGATTTACCCATTGCTAATAAAACCAATGTCTTTGTTACTGGTGGCTATTCTTTCGTAGAAAATGACGGTAAACCCACTCCCTTGGGTAATAAAGATTCTGTAGTTGTCGGTGCTGGAGTCGAATCTGAAGTTACTAAAAACTTCCTGGTTTACACTAACGCTAAAGTAGGACTCGGTGCTTATCAAAGTAGTGATGCTTCTGCTGTGAGCATTAATGGTGGTATCGGTTATCGCTTTAAGTAAGTTGGTGATTGGTGATTGGGGACTGGGGACTGGTGACTGGGGACTGGGAAAGAAACATTAGTTATTTATTCTTCTAACTCCTGAACTCCTGAACTCCTGCCTCCTGACTGTTGATTTACATCTAAAATACTGAAATAGCTGGTTTTGTTAAGTGTGATATCACTAATGAAGCCGGCTTTTAACTGTGTTAAAATTAAGTTATTATTCATAATTCCGAGCGGATTTTTGGTGTTCTACCAGCAGAAAAAGTGTAGCTAAATTTTTAATTATTCTTTAACTGCTGCATTATTGACAAACATACTACTGTAATGATTAACTCTGCGCCTTCTCCCGTTAGTACCCGTAAACCTTCTAAAGTTGAAGGTCTCAAAGAAAATAGTAATTTTTTGCGTGAACCTGTAGCGACTGAAATACTTCAGGATACAACCCATTTTACTGAAGATGCTATACAGATTCTGAAGTTTCACGGATCTTATCAACAGGATAACCGTGATAATCGTGTTAAGGGACAGGAAAAAGATTATCAAATGATGCTGCGGACAAAAAATCCTGGTGGGTTGGTACCACCGCAGCTATATTTGGCTTTAGATAAATTGGCGGATGAATATGGTAATCATACATTAAGAGCCACTACCCGCCAAGGTTTTCAGCTACATGGGATTTTGAAAAAGAATCTCAAAGCGGCGATCGCTACTATTGTAAAAAATCTCGGTTCTACTTTGGGTGCTTGTGGTGACATCAACCGTAACGTTATGGCTCCCCCTGCACCCTTTAAAAATCGCTCAGAATATCAGTATGCTTGGGAATATGCCCAAAATATCGCTGATTTGCTTTCACCCCAAACCGGTGCTTATTATGAAATTTGGTTGGATGGGGAAAAAGCCATTAGTGCTGAAGAACACCCAGATGTGAAAGCAGCACGACAAAAAAATGGCACTGGGACTATTTTTCATGATTCCGTAGAACCAATCTATGGTACTCATTATATGCCACGCAAATTTAAAGTTTGCGTAACTGTACCTGGTGATAATTCTGTAGATTTGTATTCCCAAGATTTAACATTGGTAGTAATGACCAATAAAAAAGGGGAACTCCAAGGTTTTAACGTCTTTGCTGGTGGTGGTTTAGGAAGAACCCACAATAAAGAAGAAACCTTTGCGCGACTAGCTGATCCCATTTGCTATGTGGCAAAAGATGATGTTTATGATATCGTCAAAGCCATAGTTGCCACTCAAAGAGATTATGGCGATCGCACCGACAGAAGACACGCTAGATTAAAATATTTAATCAATGATTGGGGTGTGGAAAAATTCCGCAGCAAGGTGGAAGAATACTTTGGTAAAGCTGTCGAACCTTTTAAACAATTACCCAAATTCAAATATCAAGATTTTCTGGGATGGAATGAACAAGGGGACGGTAAACTGTTCTTAGGTATTTCCATTGATAATGGTCGGGTAAAAGATGAAGGTTCTTTTCAACTCAAAACCGCTTTGCGGACAATTGTTGCACAGTTTAACCTACCTATTCGTCTCACACCAAATCAAAACCTGATTTTCTACGATATTGCACCAGAAGATCAAGAAGCAATTCAAGAAATTTTAGATAAATGCGGTATTATTGCTGATCCTAGTCAAATTGCAGCTTTAACCCGCTATGCTATGGCTTGTCCCGCTTTACCTACCTGTGGTTTAGCTATTACCGAGTCAGAAAGAGCAATTCCTGGTATTTTAGAAAGAATCCGAGCTTTATTGGATCAAGTCGGTTTACAAAAAGACCACTTTGTGGTAAGGATGACAGGTTGCCCCAATGGTTGCGCTCGTCCTTATATGGCAGAATTAGGATTTGTAGGTAGTGCGCCGGAATCTTATCAAGTGTGGTTAGGTGGTTCACCAGATCAAACGCGGTTAGCACAACCGATCATTGAAAAATTGCACCACAACGACATCGAAAGCTTTTTAGAGCCGATTTTTGTCTTCTTTAAAAAATCACGGAAAGGAAAAGAAAGCTTTGGGGATTTTTGCGATCGCATTGGTTTTGATGCTATCCGTGAATTTTCAGCCACTTATACACCGGGAGAACCCACCAGCAGCGGAAAATCACGTCATAGGGTGAGTTTACGAGATGATGTTTATTCCCAACTCAAAGAAACCGCAGAAAAACTCAATAAACCCATGACAGAGTTAGTACACGAAGCTTTGGATAAATATTTCCAAAGTCTGTAGAACCATATTCTCACGCAAAAGCTTTGTCTGGCTCTCTCGTTCCCAGTCTCCGACTGGGAATGAGAAATACAGAGTATGAGAACGAGAAACGAGAAAAAAGAGCAGAATGTTTCACCTAAAAACGACTCAATAAGCCTAATTAGGGTTTGCTGAATAAACCTAAAACCTTGATATATCAAAGGTTAGAGGCTGATAAACACAGAAATTAGTGCAAGGGTTTTGAAGGGTATACCGGAAAAAGTGTGCATTTTTTGGGATTTCAAGAGATGGCAAAGAAATTTTCAAATCTCCTCCTGACTCCTGACTCCTGACTCCTATGCCCTCACGGAAAGACTTTCTCAGCAACCCCTAATTAGTTATCAATTTCCAAATTCAGTATATAGCGTCCTAGTTGTACCTTTTCTGACCACAATTCATAGTCAAGTCGCAGATGTTCTGGTAATTTTTGTCCGGTAAGATCTAAGCTATTAGTAAAGTTACGTAAACAAATAGGCTTGTGTGGTTGCAAAGATTCATTAGGCAACCAATAACGACTAATGCCATAAACGCCCTGTTCCCAGAAATGTCGGTAACTTACTTGAGTGTTACCTTGCATAGTCATAATGATTCGGTAGGGTGAAATTTCCAACCACAAAATTCTGGGACTTGTGGGGATTTCAACATTTTTTTTAGTTTGAGGAACAGGATTTTCTCGACTGCTTAAATTTCCTACTTCACAACTGATTAAAGGTGGTGCAGTCAATAGTAAGTGAAATCTGTCAGTATCTTTTTGATATAATGTTCCAGAAGTTTCCACTACAGACCAAACTGGTAAGTCAGTGGAAATAATTGATAAACAAATAGGTTTGCGGTGATGAGTGAGCATGGGAACGATAAGTGATAGAAGCAGTTGAATAAAATCAAACCAACACTAGGTGTTTTAAAAAGTTAGTTTAAACAACTAAATAGTAAAACCTGATTCATATTAACCGAATCTACTAATTTGTTAATCTACACAAATCAAGATGCAAACGGCTAGGATTGAAAGCTAAAACCCGAAAACAATGTTTTTTCTGGCTAGAATCAGTCTGTGGATCAAGGTTGTGAATATTTTTATCAAGATTGAAAAAAATGCTAGTCTAAACTAGGGCTGATTGGATTGGGTTGCGGACAATAAAAAGCGGTAGGATACTAGGAAGGAATTAACCAGTGGCTGCATTAGATGTCACTGCAAAATTTCCGGTCTATTCAAAAGCTAGTGTATCCTAATGTTGGCTGCTATTATAACATTACAAACTCAAGAAAACGCTTCTCAAAACTTAATTATTCAGCGTCCTCCCTCTGGACTGTCTCTACAAGGTCGTATCAGTATTCCTGGGGATAAATCTATTTCCCATCGGGCTTTGATGTTAGGTGCGATCGCTGAAGGTGAAACTGAGATTCAAGGACTGCTTTTAGGTGAAGATCCCCGCAGCACTGCTCACTGTTTCCAGGCGCTGGGTGCGGAAATTTCGGAATTAAATACCCAGTTGGTGCGGGTTAAAGGTATTGGTTTAGGTAATTTCCAAGAACCAATGGATGTGTTAAATGCGGGTAACTCTGGTACAACTATCCGGTTAATGTTGGGTTTGTTAGCTTCCCATCCAGGGCGGTTTTTTACGGTGACAGGTGATGACTCTTTGCGATCGCGTCCTATGTCCCGTGTTGTTAAACCTTTACAACAAATGTCCGCTGAAATTTGGGGTCGTAACAGTAATACTTTAGCACCTTTAGCAGTTCAAGGACAAGCACTCAAACCGATTCATTATCATTCACCCATTGCTTCAGCGCAAGTCAAGTCTTGTATTTTACTTGCAGGTTTAAACACAGAAGGGAAAACAACAGTCACCGAACCCGCTTTATCAAGGGATCACAGTGAACGGATGTTAAAAGCTTTTGGGGCAGAATTAAGTATAGACCCGGAAACTAACAGCGTTACCGTGACGGGAAATGCGAAATTATACGGGCAAAAAGTGATTGTTCCTGGTGATATTAGTTCTGCGGCTTTTTGGCTAGTTGCGGGTTCTATTGTTCCTGGTTCTGAGTTGGTGGTGGAAAATGTCGGTGTTAACCCCACCCGCACGGGAATTTTAGAAGCTTTGGCTATGATGGGTGCAGATATCCAGCTAGAAAATCAGCGGGAAGTTGCAGGAGAACCGGTTGCAGATGTGCGGGTGCGTTCTAGTCAGTTAAAAAGCTGTACCATTGCTGGGGAGATTATACCGAGATTAATTGACGAAATTCCCATTTTAGCGGTAGCTGCGACGTTTGCCCAAGGGACAACTATTATTAGAGATGCGGCAGAGTTGCGAGTTAAAGAGAGCGATCGCATTACCGTAATGGCGCAACAACTCAATAAAATGGGTGCAAAAGTGACAGAATTACCCGATGGGATGGAAATTACTGGTGGTACTGCTTTGGTGGGTGCGGAAGTAGACAGCCATACAGATCATAGAATAGGTATGAGTTTAGCGATCGCTGCTTTAAATGCTAGTGGAACTACTACCATCCACCGTGCTGAAGCTGCGGCTATTTCTTATCCTAATTTTACCAGCACTTTAAAGGAAGTTTGTCGGTAAATTTGACAGGGGATTTTCGATTTTCCCCTGTTTTTTTAATCAAATAAAAGGTTTCGCGCAAAGACGCAAAGGAGCAAAGAGGAAGATTGAGGTTTTTGATTACTCGTCTGTAAAATAGTCTGAATCTATTTTTTTAATCTCGTAAATAGAGACAGTTGATACACCGACATGATTATCAATCATTAATTGAGCTAATTCTTGTCCATCTATTAAAACAATCTTACTATCTATTATAGATACATATTCTCTAGCATCTTGAGAAAATTTAGAAGTGGTGATAAAAACACCTTTTCTCGCTCTTTGTCCATGTAAAGCACCGACAAATTTTTGAATTTCCGGTCTACCAACAACTGTATTATCCCATCTTTTAGCTTGAATGTAAACAATATCTAAACCTAATTTATCTTCTTTAATTATTCCATCAATTCCCCCATCACCAGCTTTACCAATTGCTCTCCCTGCATCACGTCTTGAACCACCATAACCCATTTTTACCAGTAAATCAACTACCAATCTTTCAAAAAAATCAGGTGAACAACTTTTGACACGGTTCAATAATTCTAACTCTAATTCTTTTCTAATTTTTTGATAACCAAACTCTATGGATTCTTGGGGTGTAGTTTCCAAAATTTCTGAATCTTCCATAATTTCTGACACTGATTTATCATTATCTTTTTTAATAGTTTTAAATTCTATAAATTCGGGAAATTGATTAAGAAACTTGACATTAATTTCAGGGTTATTTTGCTTTAAAATTTCTTTTCCCCTGTTAGTAATTTGGAAAAATCCTCTTTTGGGAGACTCTAATAAACCCGCTTTTTTTAAATGAGTTCTCGCCCATCCTACCCTATTATCAAAAACCGCTTGTTGTCCACTAGATAATAATTCCTTTCGTTCCTCATCACTCAAATTAAAAACATCAGCTAAAAATGTAATAGCATCTCTTAAAGAATGTTCCTTTCCATCACCAGCATATTGGAGTAAAGGAAGCATAACAGATTGAAAATCAGGAATAGACATTGTTGTTTATAATAAATCTACTATAATTTTTATACCACACTCTTGCGCTCTTCTCTAGCGATCGCTGCTCTTAATGCTAGTGGTACTACGACTATTCACCGTGCAGAAGCGGCTGCTATTTCTTATCCTAATTTTACCAGCACTTTGGTAGAAGTTTGTCGGTAAAGGGAATAATATTAAAATCCCACTACAATAATCCTATAGGGGTTTAGCAATGCTAAACCCCTACCCATAGCTATGTGATCAGCAATAATGTTAATATAATAATGGATTTATTGCAGGAGCTACAAATCAATGACTCAAGTAATTGCTAAAAAATCCTTATATGAATCTGATTATTTACATTGGACTCAAGAGACTATAGCTAAATTAAAAGCTAGGGACTTTGAAAATGTGGATGTTGAGAATTTGATAGAGGAGATTGAGGATTTGGGGCGATCTTATCGGGATGAATTAGAAAGTCGTTTGGATGTATTATTATCGCATATTTTGAAACGATTATATGTTCCTTTAGTAAATGATTACAATGGTTGGGAAAGAACTATTAGAGAACAACGTAAACAAATTAAACGACGTTTAGCAAAGTCACCTAGTCTTAAAAATTATTTGCCTGAAATTTTTGACGAAATCTGGCAAGATGTACTCAAGGAAATCCGAGAAGATTATCCACAGTATGAGTTTCCTGATTTATGGCAGTTTGATTGTGATATTGACACATTATTAAATGACATTTTTTGGAGTTAAATATTTTGAAGTAGTTAGCGATACTTACGGTAAGCTACCACTAACCCATCTCTCCACCTCACCAAACAGCGATCCATCTCCTTCATCCCAAAAAATCGCACCTTCAATATCTCAATAGACATCTCCGAAAATTACATAAGCGTAACCTGAAACCCATTCGTAGGGACAATTCATGAATTGTCCCTACATCTTTTTCGGAGAGGTCTATTACACTCTTTCTCTCTTCTCTGCGTCTCTGCGCCTCTGCGTGAAATAAAATCTATAATATAGACAATAAAAATCTACAATTACAATATAACTTACAATCTTATGAATACCCCCCATCGTCCGCAAATTCTCAAACCTACTGAAACCTACACATTTCGTAAATACTTTGATTTAAGATTTGCACCTGCGGACATTTTACAAGAACTAGGATCAACCTTAATCAAAAGTAATATTAATTTCCCAACCACTAACAATCAAATTACTAGACTAAATGACTTAAAAGAAAGATTAGAAGAAGCAATTCAAAGAGTCAGTTTAACTAGCGAAGCTGCACGCAGAGAAGTATTAATTGCTCCTATTTTATTAGAAATTGCCCACATTACCCAAGCAACAATTAATATAGAATATCCCATAGAAATAAATCAATTTTTGCGAGGTGACTTAGATTATTACCTGCAAACTCAACATCAAATATTAGTGGTAGAAGCAAAACAAGCAGATTTAACAAGGGGTTTTACTCAACTTGCAGTAGAATTAATTGCAGTAAATGAATGGATATCAACAGATGAACCAATATTATATGGTGCAGTCACTACAGGGGATATATGGCAATTTGGCAGTTTTCAACGTGATACTAGAATCATAACTCAAGACTTAATGTTATATCGAGTTCCCACCGACTTAGAAATATTAATGAAAATTTTAGTAGGGATTTTAGCATAAGATCCCCGACTTCTTAATTTTATTAACAGAAGTCGGGGATCTTAAACTTTACTCTTTCACCTTCGGTTTCACCGTCGAAGCAACATGAAGTTCTTTCAACTGTTTACCATCCACACCAGCAGGTGCATCTGTTAACAAACAGCGTGCTTGTTGCGTCTTCGGAAAAGCAATTACATCACGAATTGATTCTTCTCCAGCTAACAACATTACCAAGCGATCTAAACCATAGGCAATACCACCGTGAGGAGGTGTACCATATTCAAAAGCTTCTAACAAAAAGCCGAATTTATTTTGTGCTTCTTCGGTAGATAAACCAATAGTTTCAAACACCTGAGATTGCACTTCTCTTTGATAAATTCGCAGACTGCCACCACCCACTTCAAAACCATTTAAAACCAAGTCGTAAGCTTGAGCGCGGGCGGTTTTCAAATCATGCAAATCATCGGGATAGGGTGCGGTAAATGGGTGATGTAATGCTTCTAATCTTTTCTCATCTGCATTCCATTCAAACATCGGGAAATCTGTAATCCACAGAAAGTTATTTTTCCCTTCAGGAATTAAATTAAATTCCCTAGCCACAAACTGACGCAACCGATCCAATGTTTTATTTACTGTTCCTGTATCAGCAGCAGCAAATAATAATAAATGACCGTCTTTTGCACCAGTTCTAGTTAAAATTTCCTGCTTTTGTTCCGGTGTCAAATTATCTTTAATCGCGCCAATGGTGTCAATTTCTCCATTTTCCCGCACGCGAATATAAGCTAAACCTTTAGCTCCTGCTTCTGCTGCTTCTTTGAAAATGTCTCCACCTGGTTTAATGCGAACATTTGAAATGGCATCATTACCGTTAGGAATAGGCAGAATTTTCACAATTCCACCTTTAGAAATGGCATCATTAAAGACTTTAAAACCGGAATCTTTTAAAACATCGGAAACATCAACTAATTCTAAACCGTAGCGGGTATCTGGTTTATCACTTCCGTATTTATTCATCGCATCTTTATAAGTTAGACGCGGAAAAGGACGGGGTAAGTCAATATTTTTGACGGTTTTGAAGATGTGACAAACTAATTTTTCGTTGAGTTCTATTATTTCCTCTTGGGACATGAAACTCATTTCCATGTCTAACTGGGTAAACTCCGGTTGTCTGTCTGCACGTAAGTCTTCATCACGGAAACATCTCGCAATTTGATAGTATCTATCCATCCCGGATACCATCAATATTTGCTTGAATAGTTGCGGTGACTGGGGTAAAGCGAACCATTCCCCTTCATTAACGCGACTGGGAAGAATATAATCACGCGCACCTTCGGGGGTGGAACGGGTAAGTACGGGTGTTTCTATTTCTATGAAACCTTCGTTATCTTCTAAATAACGACGCATTGCTTTCACGACTTGGTGACGTAACTGCATATTTTGCGCCATGCGATCGCGTCGTAAATCTAAATAACGATATTTTAACCGCAAGTCTTCCCTCACATTTTCTGTATCTGCGGTGGAAACCTGAAAAGGTAGCTGTTTACGCACAGCGTTGAGGATGTGAATTTTATCAGCGTAAATTTCTATTTCACCAGTAGGAATACGAGGATTTAAAGATTCTGCGGGGCGTTGGGTAACTCTTCCAGTAATTTCTACAACGTATTCATTACGTATGGTGTTAGCCAGTTCGTAGGAGTCTGGGGTGCGTTGAGGATCGCTGACAATTTGCACAATACCAGAGCGATCGCGTAAATCCAAGAATATCACACCCCCATGATCGCGGCGACGGTCCACCCAACCGTATAATGTTACAGTTTCTCCAATATGCTCTTGTCGGAGTTCGCCGCAATAGTGAGTTCGCATAGTAATTTAGTTCTTTTTTCCGGGCTGTTAGTAAATGTTAAGGCTTTCCTATTATCTAGCATTAACAGTCATTGTATTCATTTCTGGTTAAGAAAAAACGGCAAAAATGCTAAACTGGTTAGTTGAGGTCAGGATTAAGAAAGACCCTAATTATCGTAGCACTGGCAATCAAACCGAAAGCCAGATTAACCAGTGACTGCGTAGCTTGCCTGTATACCTCAAATTTCTCATTTGATTTTGCCACATCAGCTTTCAATTCTTCGAGTGAATTTAAGATTTTTTCTTGAAACTCTTCTTGTGACATTTTATTGATCTCCTTAGTTAAGGATTTTGATATGGGTTTAATAGACAGGAGTTCAGGAGTCAGGAGTCAGGAGATAAAAATTTTCCCCAGTCCCCAGTCCCCAGTCACCAGTCACCAGTCACCAGTCACCAGTCACCAGTCACCAGTCACCAGTCACCAGTCACCAGTCACCAGTCCCCAGTCCCCAGTCCCCAGTCACCAGTCCCCAGTCACACCATCACCGCTTCCCGCACATCTACAGGTTCACCACTTAAACTAAAAGCGCGAACTTCAGTAATTTTCACCTTGACTATTTTTCCCTTGAGTTCATTGATATCTCCTGTAAAGAAAGTCAGGCGGTTTCCTCCGGTTCTTCCCATCACCTGAGTTGGATCTTTGCTGTTTTGATCCTCAACTAGAACTTCCTCAACTCTGCCAAAGTAACGTTGCGATCGCTCGGCTGCTTTAATCGCCACTAAATGATTTAATCTTTGTAGGCGATCGCTCTTAACCTCCTCGCTTAACTGATTATCCCACAGCGCCGCAGGTGTACCCGGACGGGGTGAATATGCAGCAGTATTCAACTGATCAAAACCAATATCAGCCACCAATTTCAAAGTATTCTCAAACTGTTCTTCAGTCTCCCCAGGAAAACCGACGATAGCATCCGCACTAATAGAAGCATCTGGCATATACTTGCGTATTGTATCAATAATCCGTCGGTATTTATCCTGGGTATAACCTCGTGACATTGCTTTCAACACTTCATTATCCCCAGACTGAAAAGGAATGTGAAAATGCTCGCAAACCTTGGGCAATTCCGCACAGGCTTTAATTAACCTTTCCGTAAAATACCGGGGATGACTAGTAGCAAATCTAATTCTTTCAATTCCTGGAACATCATGGACATAATAAAGTAAATCTGTCAAAGTGTGCAAATGACGACCTTCGGGAGTTGAACCGGGTAAATCCCGTCCATAAGCGTCAATATTTTGACCTAAAAGGGTAATTTCTTTGTAACCTTGTTTTCCTAAAGTTTCAATTTCCGCACGGATAGCTTCTGGTGTGCGAGACTGTTCCACACCCCGCACATTAGGAACTACACAATAAGTACAACGTTCATTACAACCATAAATCACATTTACCCAAGCAGTCACTTTACTATCTCGCCTTGGTTGGGTAATATCCTCTAAAATATGTACTTCTTCCGTAGCGACAACCTGATTACCCTCAAAAACCGACTCTAGCAAGTCTTTGAGACGGTTAGCGTGTTGGGGACCCATCACCAAATCTAACTCAGGAACACGACGCAGTAAAGATTCACCTTCCTGTTGTGCCACACAACCAGCAACCACCAAAGTTAAATCAGGTTCTTTATGCTTACGCTTTGCCTGTCTACCTAAATAAGAATAAACCTTTTGTTCCGCATTATCTCTAATCGTGCAAGTATTATAAAGAATCACATTAGCATTATTAGGATCTTCTGACCATTCAAAGCCCATATCTTCCAGAATGCCAGCCATGCGCTCTGAATCGGCCTTATTCATTTGGCAGCCGAAAGTAGTAATGTGATAACGACGGGAAGAAGTGGTCATGGGAAATTACGCTTAATTAATATCATGTATTTTTAGTCTATTCACCATTTTATCAAAAGCCGTAGCCTTTGTAGGTTTTCAATAATTGACAATTACCTATCCCTTGAAGGGAGAGGATGGAAAAAGCGGATTTTTGATTTTTCCCCTTGAAAGGGGAGGTTTTAAACCGTATGGCTAACGCCACGCTACGCTATCGGCTGACGCTCACGGCGGAAGCCTTGAATGGAACAATTGTCAATTTTCAATTGATAAAACTCTGCGTTATTTATTTCTGCGTTCTCTGCGTCATTTCTGGACTTTAGTCATCCAAAGCATTGTATCATACTTGTTATGATACTTGTCAATAAATGACTTTATCTGTATTTTCAAGTTGTGAAATAAATCATGAGTGATTCTACAAAATTAAAAACTATTCTCTTAGATTCCGTAATTGCAGATGTACTACCACACATCGCTCAAATCAACTTACCCAACTGGTGGTTAGCAGGAGGGGCAGTACGCAATACCGTATGGTCTAACCTATTTGGTGAAAAATGTCAATTATTCATCAAAGATTTTGATATTGCTTTTTTTGATTTACAGGGAACACGAGAACAGGAACAACAAGTAAAATCAATTCTCACTACACAATTTCCTCAGTATGAATTTGATATTAAAAATCAAGCTAGTTTTGGTAGATGGCGGACAGGTAGAACTATATATTACAGTACAGAAGATGGAATTAAAGATTGGTTACACACTGCAACTGCTGTAGGTGTATCTATGAATGACTTAGGTGAATGGCGATTTTTCACACCTTATGGTTTAGATGATTTATTTGATGGCATTATTCGACCCACACCAACACATATTAATGATATAAATGCTGAAAATAAAGCATCAGGATTTATGGAAAAGTGTCCTTGGCTGCGTTTATTCGTATAGTGAGAATATCCTGTTTAAAGGTTCAAATCAATCAAAAATAACGCCGAATATCATATATTTTATCCTTTAGTCAATCATTCTTGGAGTATATTTATACTATTTCTCTAGATAGATGAGGTATGGGAGAAATAAGTTATATCTTCAATCAAGAGGTATTGATAGGATTTCCGTGAAAGGAAACTACGTTGTTGTTAAGGCTTTTCCTTGCACAATTGCAGCTTACCTATTGTTCAATTTCTCTGCTCCATCCCCCTCTCCTTGCAAGAGACATTAATGACTTCAAATTACCCCTTTATAGCTTCTAATTTGTGTAGAAACTATGCAGGGGTGTTTTTAATTTCTCATGACTAACTCTGAATTAATTTTTGAAAGGTTTTATCTTTATTAATATCATCAAAATCTATATCTGTAGCTGCATCTTCCTTGTAGCTGGGTTTAAGCTCAATTGCTTTTTGCAAATTCTCTAATGCTAATTCAACTTCTCTTTGTAGTGCATAACAAGCAGCTTTATTATAGTAAGCACTTGCATAGTCTGGTCTAATTTCTAGTGCTTTATCGAAATTAGTAATTGCTTCGTCATCTTTGCCTAATCTTACCAAGGTGTAACCACGTTTATCCCAAATTTTCGGGGAGTTGGGTTGAAATTTTAACGCTTGATCAAAAGAAGCGATCGCATCTTCATAACGTTCTAATTCTACCAAAGACAAACCACGATTTAACCAAGCCACACTATCATCTGGTTTGATCTGAGTAGCTTTATCAAAACAATTGAATGCTTCTTTGTGTTTACCTAAATTACCACAAGCTACACCAATATCACACCAAGCTTGATGATATTCAGGGTTAATTTTAATAGCTTTATTATAGGACAAAATCGCATCTTTATAGCGTTTTAATCTATT
The DNA here is from genome assembly GCF_014696235.1 of Sphaerospermopsis sp. FACHB-1194. Taxonomy (NCBI): domain Bacteria; kingdom Bacillati; phylum Cyanobacteriota; class Cyanophyceae; order Nostocales; family Aphanizomenonaceae; genus Sphaerospermopsis; species Sphaerospermopsis sp. FACHB-1194. Next base: position 176,030 of record NZ_JACJPU010000001.1, read on the forward strand.
GAGAATTAAACCGCGCTTTAGCCAATTTTCTGCATTATCAGGTTGAATATTAACGACTTGTTCATAAATTGCTAAAGCATCTTCATAACGTTTTTCTGAAAACAACGTTTCCGCTTCTTTGATATAGTCATCCGCAGAAACTTCTATTTGTGTGGGTTCTGGTATTGTTTCTGGTATTGTTTCGGGTATTGTTTCGGGTGCGGTTTCTTGTACTTGTATATTTAGTTGTGTATTTTCAGGTTCAGCTATAAATTGAGGTTGAATAGTTGCTAAATCTTGTAAAATAGACTCTTTCCGAGTTTGAGCGTCTAACTGTAATTCTGCAAGTTGTTTAACAAACTCAGCTTCTAATTTTTCTAACTGTTCTAACTTCTCTAAAATGCTCAACTTCTGTTGTTCAAAATTACTTTGAATATCAGCAAACTGAGAAATAAACTCATCACCTGATTTTTCTAAATTCTCAACTATTTGCTGTTGACGCACTTCCGCTACATTTGGTAAAATCCTAATCTGCTCAATAGATTCAGATTCTAACTTTTGTAAATTCTGTAAAATCTGTGATTTTTGTTTTTGAATATCAGTTTGAATATCAGCAAACTGAGAAATAAACTCATCACCTGATTTTTCTAAATTCTCAACTATTTGCTGTTGACGCACTTCCGCTACATTTGGTAAAATCCTAATCTGCTCAATAGATTCAGATTCTAACTTTTGTAAATTCTGTAAAATCTGTGATTTTTGTTTTTGAATATCGGTTTGAATATCAGCAAACTGAGAAATAAACTCATCACCTGATTTTTCTAAATTCTCAACTATTTGCTGTTGACGCAATTCCGCTACATTTTGTAATTCTCTAATTTGTTTAAGAGACTCAGATTCTAGATTTTGTAAACCCTGTAAAATTTGTGATTTCTGTTGTTGAATATCTTCCTCGATATCACTATGAACATCAGACAACTGAGAAACAAAATCATTACCCGATTTTGCTAAATTATCAATGATTTCCTGTTGACGAATTTGAGCAGCATTTTGTAATAATGATAGTTGCTGAGAAAAGTCAAGCTGTAATTTATTTAAATTATCAAATAAACCACCTTGTTGATTTTGAGCATCAGTTTGTAATTCAGCAAGTTGGGATTTAAACAGATTATTTAATTTTGACAAATTCTCAATAAAAATATCTGTTTGATGTTGAGCATCGGACTGAAAGTGAAATAACTGATCAGTAAAATCTGAGCGTGATTGTGCTATACTTTCAAAAGTTTCTTCTTTTTGTTGTAGAGTTGCCGATTCTAAACCCTGAAGTTGAGATATTAACTGAGAACGGGTTGTTTCAATATCATTAACAGCAGCATCTTTTTGATTTTCCACTGCTGACTTCATTTGCTTAAATTGAGAAACTAACTCAGCTTCTAATTTTCTGACATTTTCAATGGTGATTTTTTGTTGTTGAGCAGATAAAGTGACTTGTTCTAATTGAGTATTTAACCTAAATTCTAAATCGCTGATATTCTCTTGAGCAGATTCAACTTCACGTTCTAAAGCTGTGAGAAATTCCTGTTTTGATTTTGGTAAATCAGATAAAAGAATAGATAAATTTTCCTCTTCACCTTGAATTGCGGTTTTCAGTCTATTAACTTCCTGTGCTAATTCCTGAGTGAGACTTTGAGAAGTTTTAATCAAATTTTCAGAATCTTGACTAACATTAATTAATTGAGTTTGCAACTTTTCTATTCCTTGTACCTGCTGCATTGAACGGTCAACAATATCCTTAATTATAGCTTTCCGCAATAACCATAAAGTAGCAATTAAAACCACAGGAAATAAACTTAAAATCGTTAACCAAATATTAAGTAGGGTATTCGTGCGGGTAAAAGCACGCTCAAAGTCTGACTGTACTTGCTTTTGAAGGCGGTTTTCTTGTCGCAGTCTGGTTAATTCTTCCCGTTCCTGATTCGATAATACCTGAGCAGTAGCGGATAGTTGCAGTTTTCCACCCCAAAACCCTGTAGATAACAGTAATGGTGATAATAAAATGGCGATTTTTAAAGCTTTTTTTGAAAAAATGGGGTTTTTGCTGTTCATGGCACTTTCCCTATCTGTAAGGTTGTTTTTTGCGGTGGTATGTCTATGATAGATTATCAATTTAGGGTAACTGGTTTTCGGACTGGTTGTTTGATATTAGCAGATTAGGGGAAAACAAGGTATCTCTCAATCAGCTTGGTGTTTGATGAAAGTGTATAAAAGTATAGGAATTGTAATTATAGTTGATTAATAAATATTTGAGGTGTGATAATTTTTATATTCCCAAAAGGATCAATTTCCAAGTAACAAAAAATAAAAATAGTTGTATTTTTCAATTTTTGTGCGAAAATATATCATATTTGATATAATTAGGATATGGCACAAACTGATAAATCTCTAGTTTGGCTACACGGGGAAGTTAAAACTCCGCCATTTACTGAAGCAGCACGAATAGAGGCTGGTGTACTACTGAGAAAGTTACAGCAAGGTGAAAATCTGGGAATGCCTCATTCTCGACCAATGCCAAGTATTGGATCACGGTGTCACGAGTTAAGGGTCAGAGATGTAGATAAGAATTGGAGAATCATTTACAGAATTGATGATGATGCGATATTAATTGTCGAAGTATTTAACAAAAGTTCAACAGAAACACCAGATAGTGTGATTGATACCTGTAAGAAAAGATTAAGTAAATATGACAGAGATTGAGAGGATAAAATTTTATGGATAACTCAAAAAGAGAACGTCTTGAAGCTAAAGGTTGGAAAATTGGAACAGTCGCAGAATTCCTGGAATTAACTCCAGAGGAAGCAGCGTTAGTAGAAATTAAATTAGCTCTAAGTCGCAGTTTGAAAGAACGAAGACAAAATTTAATGACTCAGGCTGATTTAGCAGCTAAACTTCATTCTAGCCAACCTAGAATTGCTAATGCAGAAAATGGAGATGCTTCTGTTTCGATTGAGTTATTGATACGTGCGATGTTAGCTACTGGTGCAACTCCCCAGGATATTGGTCAGGTAATTGCTAGTGTTACGAGGTGAAGTCATTTTGGTTAGCTTTTTTCCAGCTAACCTTAAACGCTAGATTCTATTTAGGGTTTGCTGAAAAAGTTATCTGTGAGGGTATAACTTTAATTATCTCATCTAAACCCACCAAGAACCTTTCCCCCAGAACCACCGTCTACAAAATGACATAGTAGACATATTGCATCAACCATGAAACGTCTCATCAGCATAACCCTATTAACCACATTCCTCACACCCTACTCCGTCACCGCAACCCCACCCAGAAACCCAGATAAAACCGTCAACTGTGAAATTCTCGTTGTCGGTGGTGGACTTTCTGGAGTTGCGACAGCTTACGAAAGTTTACTCGCAGGAAACACCGTTTGTTTCACAGAAATTACCGACTGGTTAGGAGGACAAATTTCCTCTCAAGGTACATCTGCGTTAGATGAAAGACCAACTCAAAGAGAAAAACAATTCTATTCTCGTGGATATTTAGAATTACGAAACCGCATACAACAAAAATATCATCAACTTAACCCCGGTGACTGTTGGGTAAGTGACTCCTGTTTTCTTCCCCGTGATGCTCATAATATCATTTCCCAAATGTTGAAAGATGCAGAAAAACAGGGTCGAGGAAAATTACATTTATTCCCAAATACGGTAATTAAAGATTTACAAATTAGTGCAGATGGTAAAATTATCAATAGTGCGATCGCCATTCAACATCAACCAGCAAAAAACGCACCACCTTTAAACACATTCACCCTTTCCCAAACCATAGAAGATGCTTATAGTTATCAAAATTCCTCCCGGTTTAATAAAACCATCATTCATTTTCTACCCCAACAATCACAGAAAAATAATAATCAATGGTACGTTATAGATGCCAGTGAAACTGGAGAAATTATTGCTTTAGCTGATGTACCTTATCGTTTAGGAATTGATCCGATTTCCTATCTTGAACCTTCATCTTCTAGCACTACAAATGATCCCTATTGTACCCAAGGTTTTACATATACTTTTGCAATGGAGGCAACTAAAGAACCACAACCCCAAATCATGCCCCCATTTTATCATCAATATGCCCCATATTTTAGTTATGAACTATCAAGATTAGCCAATTTTGATTTAGTTTTTACCTATCGTCGTATTTGGAGTCCCCAAAAAGGTAAACAAACTAGATTCGGTGGTATTAATTTTACAATTCCTACACCTGGGGATATATCTATGCAAAACTGGACTTGGGGTAATGACTACCGACCAGGAACAGCACAGGATAATTTAATTTATACTCGTCAACAATTACAAGCTACTGGTCAATTACAACCCGGTGGCTGGAAAGGAGGACTAAGAACCGAAACCCTCCGTAAAGGAGAGGAAAAAGCTCTGGCTTATTATTACTGGTTAGTCGCGGGAACTACTGACTCTCAACTCGGTGCAAATGTGAAACAAACCCACCCGAATAACCGTTTATTAACTGGTATAAATTCACCAATGGGAACTGCATCTGGTTTATCAAAATATCCTTATATGCGTGAAGGAAGACGCATTATTGGCCGTCCCAGTTGGGGACAACCCCAAGGGTTTGGTATTTGGGAAGTTGATATTTCTCGCCATAATTATCATGATGAATATTACCGGAAAACTCTGCCCGCAGATATGTACCGTCAGTTAAAAGCGACACTAGCAGGTATAGAAGCAATATTAGTAATTAGGGGTGAAGTCAGTCCAAATAACGCAAGAAAGCGTCGCCGTTCCACTATTTTCCCGGATGCTGTGGGTATCGGTCACTACGCTATAGACTTTCACCCCTGTATGTTGAACAGTCCACCAGAAGCACCTGGTAATATAGAACGTCCGGGAGAAAGACGGGGTGCAGGTAACGCTTATCCTTTTCAAATTGCCCTGAGAGCAATGATTCCCCAAAAAATTGATAATTTATTAGTAGGGGGTAAAAGTATTGCTACCAGTCACATAGCTGCTGCTGCTTATCGGGTGCATTCTTTTGAATGGTCTGCTGGTGCTGCTGCGGGAACTGTAGCTAGTTTTGCATTGAAGGAAAATATAGCACCTTATCAGTTAGTTGATGATTTACCGAGATTAGAACCAAAATTACAGGTTTTAAAAGGTATTTTAGAGAAAAACGGTAATCCTACTGCTTTTCCTGATACTTCTATTTTTAATCAAAATTGGGAAAAATGGCGATAAGTGGGGTAATGGGGAGAAATTATTTGTATTTTCCCAGTCACCAGTCACAAGTCACCTATTCTGGTAAAAATTCCGAGTTGAGGGTTTGTTCGCAGGTGTAAGGACATATTTCTGGAAATACTTTTTCCCCAAGTTGAGTTTCCCGTATTGCTAATGCTAAACCGAGTTCATAAGCTGTGAGAAACATTTCCTCTAAATAGGGTTTTAGACTAGGACTATCTTCTAAAAGTAGTTTAATTTGAATACGTTGTTCTTTAATTGTACTCAACCAACTGTTAGTACGTTTTTCGGCTTGAAATTGCCATTTTAATAGATGTCCTAACAACACTGCTAGTCTATTTCTCAATTCTTGTCTTTCTTTTCTTCCCAAGGTTTCCAGTTCTTCAATGAGGTTCACAGTATCTAATGTATGCCATTGTTGAGTTTTGAGTAAATTAACTTGTTCTTGAGTCCAAGCATGAAAGTCTGTTGTATATAATTCAAAGGTGTTCATTTTTCACCTGTTATTAGTTTATATATTCTTTATTGTAGTCTTGCTTAACTGCTGTCAATTCTCAACCCAACCATAAAGTAAACTAGATATTTGAAGTATTTTTTTGTAAAACATCAGCAATGTTAATAGATTACATTCACAAAGCAATGCACAAAGCAACTTATGAGTTGTTGGAAGATGGGACTTTTTACGCAGAAATTCCCGAATGTTCTGGTGTATGGGCAAATAGTACAACTTTAGAGAATTGTAGGGAAGAGTTACAAAATACTCTGGAAGGTTGGATAATTTTAGGGTTGCGTCTAGGTCATACTTTACCAATTTTAGATGATATTGATATTAATATTAATATTAATATTAATATTAATCAGGAGGTAGCTTAATGCCTCCTTGGGGTCCAGTTAAGCGGCGTGATCTAATTAATTATCCCAAAATTTTGGGTTTTGATGGACTATTTCCTGGTGGCAAACATCAATATATGATTAAATTGATTTTTGTCAATACAAGTATAGTTTTGTCTATGAAATTGTCAACTTAGGACTTGCTCACAATTCCCAACCCTCATCAAGCTGATATCAGTCCTAGTTTATTGGGTCGAATCTTACGTCAAGCTAATATTACCAGGGAAGAATGGGAATCTCTGTGAAAAGCTTATCATTTTCTTCACTGTCACCAGTCACCTGTCACCTGTCACCTGTCACCTGTCACCTCTTTCCAATTAAACTAGATATTTGAAGTGTTTTTTGGGAAAATGTAGTTTATTTATGGAGACAAGACTTGCAACTGTTTATGGAATGGCCTCAGCACCAACTGTAACACCGGATCGGGTGAGTCAAGTTACTCGGAAAACCTATCCTAATTATAAGGTGATTGTCTTAAATGATGATTTCAATACTTTTCAGCACGTGGCTGAATGTTTAGTGAAGTATATTCCGGGAATGTCGAGCGATCGCGCTTGGGAACTAACTAACCAAGTACATTATGAAGGACAAGCCATAGTTTGGGTAGGTCCCCAAGAACCAGCAGAACTATATCATCAACAGTTGCGCCGCGCTGGGTTAACAATGGCACCTCTGGAAGCTGCGTAAACCATCATGAGTAAACCCACTGATGGTAGACTTGTTTGGAATCATTCTACCCACCTTCCCGGACTCATTCCTATTTTAGAACGGTTGTGTCAACAGCATGGGGTCACTACTGTCACACCTGCTGTAATTGGTAGAGTTAAAGGTCATGCGCCACAAATGAAATTGCGCGTGTCTGTACCCATTCGTGGGGGTTATAAAGTTATTGCACGCCAGGGTAAAACAGTGCAAGAGGTTTTTGTTCTCACTCAGTTATCACAGGATCAATTGGAAAATGCGATCGCTGTGGCTATGAAAATTTCATGAAGATCACAAATAATCAGGAGAGGAGTTTAAAAAGCTCCTCTTTTGATGTTTGACTATTCTTCAACTTCATGTACAGCAAATTTATGTAATGGCAAACTTAAAATACAAGAAAATGTTAAAAAATATGACAAAGCTGTAGTAATTTTTAGAGTCATGGTTAAACCTTCCCAATGGGGTAAAACCATTTTCTCAATGCCAAAAGCAAGACAGTAAACTAACCAATAACTAAAACTCATTCTCAACAGCGTTTCTTCTGTTACTTGTGCTTCACTGGTTTCTTGTTTACTATCCCACAGCAACAACAAACCAACCATACAAGCTACGGCAGAAACAGCAACTACAAACTCATGACAAAAGAAGTTTACTAAACACATTTGCCTTTATTCCTGTCTGAATGATGTCCATATCGTCATTAGTCTAAAGGCATATTCCTTGAGGTTACACAAAATAGTTACAAACTGAAATAATGTAAATGATTGCAACAAAAAGCTCTCTACTTGTTAAGATACTTAACAAAATCTTTTGCTAATTATAGCAGGATGCAAGATGGTAATATTTATTCAGCATCCCCTCATGAGATTTTTTGGGCTTAACCGAAAAAACCTCAACATTCTTGTTCACAAGCACCAATACTTACCCAGGAACTAGAACCATCTTGCCAATGTTCTTTTTTCCAAATTGGTGCATTGTGTTTAAGAGTATCAATAGCATACTGACAAGCTGCAAACGCCTCACTGCGATGGGGACATCCCACGGCTACTAAAACACTAATTTCCCCAATTTTTAACCGCCCGATCCGATGATATATGACTACTCGATTCACATCCGGCCATTGGCTGCGAATATCAGTGGCAATTTGATAAAATACCTGTAAAGCCATCGGTTCATAAGCTTGATACTCTAAAGCTACCACAGCTTTACCATCTGTTTGATTACGAACCATCCCACTCATTACTACTACTGCACCATTAGCTGGATCATCGGCTTTGGTATATATTTCCTCAAGAAATAATGGAGCCAAAGTAATGCCAAAACTATCTTCAGCTTTGGGTTTGGTCAGGAAACATGGAGTTTTCATAACTAATTTTTATGCAATTTTACGTAAGTAGGGTTTGCTGAATAAACCTAAAACCTTGATATATCAAAGGTTAGAGGCTGATAAACACAGAAATTAGTGCAAGGGTTTTGAAGGGTATACCGGAAAAAGTGTGCATTTTTTGGGATTTCAAGAGATGGCAAAGAAATTTTCCAATCTCCTCCTGACTCCTGACTCCTGACTCCTGACTCCTATGCCCTCACGGAAAGACTTTCTCAGCAACCCCTAAGTAGTTGTTAAAAATTGTCGTTATTATAAAGCGATCAGCTGCCTACTGGCAATGGAGAACGGATTTTCAATGACTAAAAAAATACCAGGACAAAGTGAGCAAGTGCATCACTGGGAAACACAAATTAAGATGGTATTAGAAGCAACTGGCATCAGCATCTGGACTTTCGATATCCCAACCAATAAAATTACCATATCGGATAATCTGGAAAGTGTTTTTGGTTTAGATAAAGATCATTATCATCACACATATCAAACTATTTTAAACTGCATTCATAGCCAAGATCGAGAATTGGTGAACCGCACTTATCAAAAAGTTATTGAAGACGGAGAAGCATTTGAAATTGAATTTCGTGTAGTTTTGGCTGATGGTAGTATTCGCTGGTTAGCTAGTAAAGGTGCAGTGAGAAAAGACTTATCAGGAGTACCCTTACAAATATGTGGGGTATCTATGGATATTACTAAGCGTAAACAAATTGAGCATCAAAGAATAAAAGAAGCAATCAAAAAAAGTGAAGAAAGATTTAAAATAGTTGCACTGGCTACTAATGATGTGTTGAGGGATTGGGATTTACTCACCAATCAAGTATGGTGGAATCAATCAGTACAGTCACTTTTTGGTTATACATCCGAAGAATTGTATTTAGATGTAAATTGGTGGCGTGAAAGAATACATCCAGATGATAGACAACGAATTAATTCTGATTTACGTGCTGTAATTGATAGTAATAAACAATTTTGGTCGAATGAATACCGCTTTTTGCGTAGAGATGGTACTTATGCCTATATTTTTGACCGTGGTTATATTGTTCAAGACCAAACAAATAAACCAGTGCGGATGATTGGGTTCATGATGGATATGACTGATCGCAAACGAGCCGAAGCAGAATTACAAAGACAAAACTTGCGATCGCAATTATTCGCCAATATCACCCTGAAAATTCGGCAATCTTTACAAATAGAGGATATCCTCCAAACCAGCGTTACCGAAGTACAAAAGCTACTCCAAGCAGATCGAGTATTAATTTTACAACTGAATGGGAATGGTTCTTTCCTCGCAGTCAAAGAAGCTGTAGTTCCCGGTTTACCTGTTGTTCTCGGACAGAAAATTAATGATCCTTGTTTCAGTGAAAATTATATCCAACAATACAGTCAGGGGCGAATTAGTGCTATTAGCGACATCGAGAAAGCAGAGATTCAACCCTGTCATGTAGAATTTCTGCAACAATTTGCAGTTAAAGCTAACCTTGTCGTTCCTATTTTTCGCCAAAATCAATTTTGGGGTTTGCTAGTTGCCCATCAATGTTTACATACCCGTCAATGGACTAACTGGGAAATTGGACTCTTGCGACAACTTGCAGATCAAATTGCTATAGCTTTAGCACAAAGTTTGATTTTAGAACAAGAAACCAAGCAACGACAAGAACTAGCTCGTTCTAACGAAGAACTGCAACAATTTGCTTTTATTGCTTCTCACGATTTACAAGAACCACTGCGGAAAATTAAAACATTTGCTGAAAGGTTGCAAGTCACTTGTGGAGAATTTTTAAGTGAACAGGGAAGAGATTATTTACAACGAATGCAAAATGCAGCCTTGAGAATGGAAACATTAATTGAAGGCTTATTGACACTTTCACGAGTCACAACTAGAGCGCAGCCTTATGTAGCAGTAAATTTAACACAAATTGCCCAAGAAGTATTATCTGATTTAGAAGTAAGTATCCAGCAAACTAGAGGACAAATTGAAATAGGGGAATTACCTATTATTCAAGGTGATCCTTTACAAATGCGTCAATTACTGCAAAATCTCATTGGTAATGCCCTCAAGTTTCATCGTCCAAATCAACCACCCGTGATCAAAATATATGGTCAATTTTTCAACAATGATATTGATGATTTATCCGTTGGTAACACCTATTATCAAATTATTGTTGAAGATAATGGTATTGGTTTTCCAGAAAAATATCTTGACCGCATTTTCAATGTTTTTCAAAGGTTGCATAGTCGCAGTGAATACGAAGGTACGGGCATCGGTTTAGCTATCTGTCGCAAAATTACTGAACGCCATCACGGTACTATTACAGCAAAAAGTCAACCAGGACAAGGAGCAAAATTTATTATTACCTTACCAATTAATTCTCATCTCTAATTTTTCCTCCCAGAGATGGATTACTACTACACCCCAAAATGATGTTAATTGTACAAATGTGGGCAGCAGTTGCAGGCAATTCGATAATTGTCAGCATTCAACCCAGGGCAGTCAGTCCTCAGCAAGCGGCTGAAAAATACAACTGAATGCTTAGGAATAATTGAATAATTAATTAATACTTGTAATGAGTAAAAAGGAGACATTAGGAGTGAAAGATCGGCAACCAAAAGTCACCATTTTAATGGCTGATGACGACGATGATGATAGCTTATTAGTTCATGATGCTTTGCTAGAAAGCCGATTGCCTATCAAACTACATATCGTCAAGGATGGTGAAGAATTGATGGATTATTTATCTCATCGTGGCTTGTATACTGATGTGAATAAAGCACCGCGACCAGGTTTAATTTTCCTGGATTTAAATATGCCGAAAAAACATGGATTGGAGGTACTAAAAGAACTTAAAAATCACCCCCAACACCGGATCATTCCCGTTATAGTCATGACAAGTTCTAACACAGAAGAAGATATATATAATACATACAATTTAGGGGCAAATTCCTTTATTCAAAAACCTGGAAATTTCACATCCTTAGTTGAGGTGATGAAAACTATAGGAAAATACTGGTTTGAAATTGTAGAACTGCCCCTATAAGCAGTAAGAGGCGATCATGAATGACAGACTCATTAAAGTTTTGTTAATTGATGATGATGAAGATGATTATATTCTAACTCGTGATTGGTTTCGGGAATTTCAAGTAACTGGTTGTGAGTTAGAATGGGTGGAAAGTTATCAATTAGCTAGGGAAGCGATCGCTCGACACCAACATGATATCTATTTAGTAGATTATCGTTTAGGGGCAGATAATGGTTTAGAACTGTTGAGTGAAGCTATTCATAATGGTTGTAATTGTCCTTTTATTTTACTTACAGGTCAAGGAGATCGAGAAATAGATTTGGAAGCTATGAAAACCGGAGCAGCCGATTATTTAGAAAAAAGTCAATTAACTGCACCTTTATTAGAACGTTCAATCCGCTACGCCCTTGAACGCAAACAAACAGAACACAAAATTCGCCAACAAGCAGCTTTACTTGATGTCGCTACAGACGCTATCTTTGTAGGTGATTTAGATGACAAAATTTTATTTTGGAACAAAGCCGCTGAACATCTATATGGTTGGAGTCCAGAAGAAGCCCTGACAAAAAAAATCCAGCATCTTTGTCCAGAAAAAATTTTTTCTCAAATTTCAGAAGCATTAAAAATACTCCTTAAACATGGTTCTTGGGAAGGAGAACTGGAGCAAATTAGCAAATGTGGTAAAACAATAATCGTTGCTAGTCGTTGGACTTTAGTACCCGCATTTGGAAACAAGCCCCAATCTATTTTAGTTGTTAACACTGATATTACCCAAAAAAAGCAATTAGAACAGCAATTTCTCCGCACCCAAAGACTAGAAAGTATAGGCACTTTAGCTAGTGGTATTGCCCACGATTTAAATAATGTCCTCGCACCTATTTTAATGACAGCGCAAATTTTGGAAACTCAAGTGAAGGACGAACGCGCTCGACGACTAATACCTATATTAATTAGCAATGCTAAACGCGGTGCAAATTTAGTTAAACAAGTATTATCTTTTGCTAAGGGAATGGATGGCGATCGCACTCTTTTACAACTCAAACATTTACTCATTGAAATTCAGCAAATTATTCAAGAAACATTTCCTAAAAACATGGAAGTTATCACCCAAATTCCCCAAAATCTTTGGACTGTATCTGGTGATGCTACTCAATTACATCAAGTGTTAATGAATTTATGTGTTAATGCCCGTGATGCTATGCCCAACGGTGGTACATTAACAATCACTGCCGAAAATCTTTTAGTTGATGAAAATTACGCCCAAATCCACATTGATGCTCAAGCTAAACCTTATGTTGTCATTACTGTGACTGATACAGGAATTGGTATTAAATCTACGATGATAGACCGGATATTTGAACCATTTTTTACTACCAAAGAATTTGGACAAGGTACTGGTTTAGGTCTTTCTACAGTATTGGGAATTGTCAAAAGTCATGGTGGTTTTATCAATGTTTATAGTGAAGAAAAAAAAGGCAGTCAATTTAAAATCTATTTACCAGCACAAGATACAACCGAAATTATAGAAGAAACTGAAATATCTTTACCGCAAGGTAATGGAGAAATGATATTAGTTGTCGATGATGAATCTGCTATTTGTGAAATTACAAAAACATCACTTGAAAGCTATAATTATCAAGTAATTACTGCCCGTGATGGTATTGAAGCTATTGCCTTATATGTAGAACATCGTGATAAAATAGCCTTAGTTTTAACTGATATATTCATGCCATCAATGGATGGACTCACCAGCATCCGTACCCTGAAAAAAATTAATCCCAATATCAAAATTATTGCTGTTAGCGGACTAGCTCCCAGCGATAAAGTTAACGCAGTTTATGATATGGGTGTAAAAGCTTTTTTGTGCAAACCTTTTACAGCAACTCAATTATTACAAACTATTAGCGCAGTTAATAGGTAATAGGTAATAGGTAATAGGTAATAAATATTATTCCCAATCACCAATCACCAATCACCAATCACCAATCACCAATCACCAATCACCAATCACCAATCACCAATCACCAATCAAATTCAATTACCAATTAACTCCACTGCATCCCTTCCATCCTCATCTTGTAAATAAACTTTTACAATTTCTTCCTTAGCAGTAGGCAATTTTTTACCCACAAAATCAGGATGAATAGGTAATTCCCGATGACCCCTATCTACTAATACAGCCAAACGAATCACCTCTGGTCTACCATACTCATTAACTGCATTTAAAGCCGCACGAATTGTCCTACCTTTGAAAATGACATCATCTACCAAAACAACAGTTTTCCCCGTCAAGTCAAAAGGTATATCGGTTTTCGCTGGAGTTCTTAAACCAATTTTATCTAAATCATCACGATAGAATGTAATATCTAATGCTCCCACATCCACACTGATACCTTCAAGAGTTTCTATTTGACGTGCCAATAAATTGGCTAACGGCACACCTCTAGTATGAATACCCAAAAGTACCAATTGTGACAAATCTCGCGTCCGTTCCACCATTTGAGACGCGAGACGTGTTAAAGTACGACGCAGTTCTTCAGATGAGAGAATTTCAACTACTTTGGTAGACATGGTGATTGGTGATTGGTGATTGGTGATTGGTGATTGGGAAGAAATAAATTCTAAATTTTAAATTCAATATACCTATTCCCTATTCATAAAATTAACAATATTCCTACCCCCAACCACAGTAAAAACGAATATCGAGTTAATTGTAAAGCTTGGGAAATCGAAGTTGGGGTAATGGGATAAATAGCATCTCCCAAGAGTGGTTTATGTTTAGCTACTCCACGATACCAGTTTATACCTCCCATCTGCACACCTAAAATAGCAGCATAGGCGCACTCGCTCCAACCAGAATTAGGACTTGGATCTTGAATAGCATCCCGACGACAAATACGCCAAACATATAAAGGTTTAATTGATAAAAATCCCAAAGTCATCACTGTTAACCGACAAGGAAACCAAGTTAAACAGTCTTCTAACTTAGCACTGAACCAACCAATATAAGTATAAGGTGCTTCTCGATAACCTACCATTGAATCTAAGGTACTACTGGCTTTATATGCTAGTGCTAAAGGAACAGGTCCAACCAATGGTATTAATCCACCCACAATTGCATAAAACAAAGGAGCCATGACCCCATCAGTAGCATTTTCTGTCACCGTTTCCAGAACTGCTCGTAAAACCTCTGTTTCTGAGAGATTTTCCGTATCCCGACCTACATAATTACTTAAAATCTGTCGTGCTGATTCTAAGTTACCTTTTGTTAAAGGTTGGATAACATCTAAAGCAGCTTTCCGCAAACTATGAAGAGCAAAACAACTAGCTAAAAAAATGCTCTCCACCACAATTCCTAAAAATGGATGTAACCATCTAGCAATTTGAACTATTAACCAACCAGATAAACCGCTGCCAATAATGAGGATAATAGCAAGTACAATTCCAGCTAGACGTTGTATTTGAGAACTTTGACAGTGTTGCAGAAAAAATTTACTTAAACCAGAAATTAACCAACCCATCACTCGCACGGGATGAGGCCAACCCCAAGGATCACCAATTAGGTAATCTAACAAAGCCGCAATAATTAATAAGTAGTCGTGCAAAATAAATTTCATAGTTAGGAGAGGGAACAGGGAACAGGGAACCTTGTGCTGAGCGTAGCCGAAGCAAGGGAACAGGGAACAGGTAAGGTTTACAGAGATTTTTTCTTCAATAACTATGTGCAATTAATTTTGCCTGGGTACTTATATAGATGTTATTAGTCATTAGTCATTAGTCATTAGTCATTAGTTATTAGTTATTAGTCATTAGTTATTAGTCATTAGTCATTGGGTTATTAATCTTCCCCAGTCACCAATCACCAGTCACCAATCACCAATCACCAATCACCAGTCACCAGTCACCAGTCCCCAGTCCCCAGTCACCAATCACCAATCACCAATCACCAGTCCCCAGTCACCAGTCACCAGTCACCAGTCACCAGTCCCCAGTCCCCAGTCCCCAGTCACCAATCACCAATCACCAGTCACCAGTCCCCAGTCACCAGTCCCCAGTCACCAATCACCAGTCCCCAGTCCCCAGTCCCCAGTCACCAATCAACTGACTAAACTACAAAACTTGCTTCTTCCCCTAGAGATGCTTGCCAACTTCGCGCATCATAATAAAGGTCTGCCAGAGTAATACTATACAAAGCTTCTTTTAACTTTTGGTTCAGTCTTTGCCACAGAGTAAAAGTTACCCAATCTTCCGCTTGAGCAGGTGGTGGACTGTTCAGAGGTATGTGAGTCATATTTTCCCCAGCAGCCTCTAAAATTTGTCCTATGGAAATTTGTGCAGGTTCTCTTGCTAATTGATAGCCACCAACACTGCCACGAATTGAGTTGACTAACCCAGCGCGACGCATTTCTATTAGCAGCTTTTCCAAATAGGGAGCAGGAATATCTTGACGTTTAGCGATCGCTCTGACAGATACAGGTCCATATTTCGGCTGTAAACTTAAATCCAGCAATGCCTTAACGCTATAGTGTCCTCTCGTGGTTAGTTTCATTTATTAGGGAATAGGTGACTGGGGACTGGGGACTGGGGACTGGGGACTGGGGACTGGGGACTGGTGACTAGGGACTGGGGACTGGGGACTGGGGACTGGGGATACAATGAAAGGATTTTGGATTGTTTTTGTCAACTCCAATCTAAAATCTAAAATCTAAAATCTAAAATTATTCTGACTCCTGACTCCTTGAACTCCTGACTCCTTGAACTCCTGACTAATGACTAATAACTAAAGACTTGAAAATCATCTTTATTTAGCAAACCACTTTTTTACGTTACTTTAAAAAACTTAAACAAATACAGTTTACCAGTAATTCACAAACTATATATATCTCTCTCTGAGCATGATCAGAATTTTATTTTAGAAAATATCTTGACAAGATTGATAATTGTGCAACAATTTCTGATAAGAGTGTAATATACTTGGCTATGCTGAGATAAAAAAATAAAGGACTCTGTTCCTGTTAGCTCAGTATCAGTTAAAATAAAATCGATTCAACCACTTCAATCATTTAATTCCGACCAAAGTTGATGCCTAAACAGAAAAAAAATGAACCCCTTGTTGGTGAAGAACTGCTCCAAAAAGTTAAGGAGCTAGAGAACGAAAGCAAGGAAGAGAAAGCTAAACAGTGTGGCTACTATACTGTTACCAAAAATGGTATAGAGCGCGTGAATATGATGAAATTCTTGAATGCCTTAATTGATGCCGAGGGCATTGAGTTGGACAGTACACCAGGTGCTAATGGCCGTGGTGGACGCAGTGCCAGCTATAGAATTAGCGTGCAGTCTAACAACAATTTACTCATAGGTTCAGCTTATACAAAACAGATGAATCTTAAACCTGGAGATGAATTTATCATTACTTTAGGCAAGAAGCATATTCGACTACGCCAAGTAGATCCAGAAGACAGAGAAGATGGTGAAGTAGAAGAAGCTACAGCTTAATCAAAATTTAGTTGTAGAGGTTTTCAGCTAGAACATCAGTTGTCAGCTGTAGGGGTTTAGCAATGCTAAACCCAGACTTGCAGTTATTGATTTTTGTGTACTAACCAATCGGTTATCAGTTGTCAGCAGTTAAAAACCTCTTCCCCAATCACCAATCACCAATCACTAATCACCAATCACTAATCACCAAAGACTAATGACCAATAACTATATCGGTTGTTGGCAACATTGGTAAATAGTGCTGTAAAGCTTTGCGCGTAGCTGCTAAATTGCAAGTTAAAGCGATTTGCTCTTTTTCGAGTAAACCTAAAATGCAGTCGGGGTTGTTTCTTGCTACCACTGGTAGCTGATGCAAACCTCGCAGCGCCATACGATCTAAAGCTTCAGATAAAGGTTCATCTTGCCAAGCATAGAGAATATCAGTCGTACAAATATCTATGAGTGTTTGACTAGAAAAATTAGGCTGTATTTCACCAGGAGAATGTTGGTAATTTTCCCAAAGAGAAAGAGTGCGGTTAATATCGTCCAGAGAAATAATACCGACTAATTGTTCATTGGCATCAATGACTAAAGCACTGGGTGAGCGATCGCGGATCATTTCCATAGCAGCTTCTAAAACCCCAAGATTTGCCGGCATTTTTTTAGGATAAGAGTGCATAGCATCTGCCACAGAAATTTGCTGTACAATTTCCACTTGCTCATCTTTCAATTCCGAAAGACCAATCTGTTGTAGATTGGAATTAGAATTAACAGTTGGTTTAATTCCTTCTACTAACCAGACACTTAAACCCACCGCAGCCATCAAAGGTAAAACAATTCGGTAGTCACGAGTTAATTCAAACAACATTAAAATAGCTGTTAAAGGCGCTCTCACACTACCCGCCAAAACAGCAGCCATACCCACCATTGCATAAGCTGGAGGAGCAGCCATATATTCAGCAACTCCGGGAACTATCAAAGCCAAAACTTTAGCATAGGCAGATCCAAAGGATGCACCTAAAAACATGGCAGGCGCAAACAAACCACCTACAAAACCACTAGCAGAACTAACAGCCGTCATCAGCAGTTTCAACCCTATAAGTACAAGTAACAAATTCAAGGAAAACTCTTGATCTTGCAACATTGCTTGCACAGTTCCATAACCAATACCTAAAATTTGTGGGTATTGCAAAGCCACTAAACCAACTATTAAACCACCAATAATTGGTTGAATAGGTTTAGGAATCTTGCCCAAAAATTGAAACCCTTGAAAGCGTCCGCTAAAAAAAGCTTTACCTAAACTAATAGATTGTGTATAAGTCAAAGCTACCAAACTTGCACCCAAACCTAAACCCAGATAAAGCGGTAATTCTAAAGGACTGCGAACTTGATAAGCAGGTAAAGCAAAAGCAGGTTGAGAACCCAAACCAATTTGAGCAATTAAAGCTGCTACTACCGCTGCAAGTAAGACCACACTGACGGCAGAAGTAGCAAAAGAAGTAGCCCCCATAACCACCTCTAAAGCAAAAAATACCCCAGCAATGGGAGCATTAAATCCAGCTGCTAAACCAGCAGCAGCACCAGCACCCAACAGTAACCGCTGCCTCTCTTGAGAAACTTGCAGTACATCTGATAACAACACCCCAAAATTAGTACCTATTTCCACACTAGGACCCTCAGGACCCAAAGATGCACCACTACCTAAAGAAACAGCAGCAGCTATCATCTTAGTAACAGGTCGTAATTGTTGCTTAACTTCTCTACCCTGAGATAGAGCAATTAAAGATGAAAGTCCAGGTCCAAAATCTTCAGTACGCCAACGCATTAAGCCTACAATTAATCCGCCCAGGGTAGGAACACAAGCTAAAGTCCAACCACCCCAGACTCCTATCTGTCCCAAAAAATTTTCTAGCATCAAGTGATGAATCAACTCGATGAGATAATGAAAAGTGACCACACCCATACCCGTACCACCACCAATGAGCATGGCTAAAAACAGCACCACTGTTTCCGGGGATGGCTGAAGACGATTGATCAGATGAGTTAAACGAGCAGAAGATGTGGGAAAGGCAACTGGCTGAGTTACTTTCCTCAGTTGTGTAGGAGGCAAGAGAGTCATGGAAAAACGGTGTAAATGTAAGAAAAAATTTATTTTTTTTATTGGTTAATTATTATTGTGAGCCATGATTAAGCAACCAGACAAGTATGGTTGATATCCTTCATATACACAGTTTTCATCAACTCAGACAAGCAGTTAAAATTTTTATGATCAGAATAGTTGAAATAGGAGAGAATTATTAGTTAATACAAGTTGTTAGTTATCACAGTGAGTAGTTGTGATGGGGAGATAGATTGAGTATTCACTATCAGCTATCAGATGGAACAGAGAACAGGTAATATTTTTCGTTTTCCTGCCTCTTACCTCCTACTTCCTGCCCCTACTACCTCCTGAGATCAGAACTTGATTTCAGCCATACTTCTTAGTGAATATAGCTATTGTTATAGAAAGATCACTCTAAATTAAGCGGCTCTAAGGTGCATCAATGCCCGAATTGTGGAGCGCAAACACCGAGAGATGCTAACGGCGCACGTAATATTATGTTGCGTGCTTTGAGGGATTCCTCCTTTACCGTCAGTAATGATGGTATTGCTATCGTTACAGTTCGAGCTTTGTCAATCAATGCTCAGAAATGTTCAGCGTAAATGAATCAGTAAATGGACTAGGCGGAAGCTCTAGATGAATATACACACCTTTGATAATAATTATGTTACTTGTCCGATTTGCCAAAGAAATAACAGGACTAAGCCTGTTAAGACTTATATCGGATTATTTATTTGTCCTTATTGTCAGGAAAAACTCGTAGTTTGTAAAAGTGGTCACTACGTCCGTGATCCGTTTACTTGGAAAAAAATTCTTATCTCCTCGGCGTTGCGTCGTCAAAGCCGACCTTTAGCCAGGATGATTAGAGATTTGCCGCTTTTCAAACGTTATTTGTTGGCTTTAGCTATGGGAGGTGCAATTTTATTTACTACAATTGCTATCACCCAGGACAGCACAAAGTATAAACAGGAACTGCTTCCAGGAAGTGAGAAAGTGACAGGTGATTGGTGATTGGTGATTGGGCATTGGGTTATTAACTTCCCCCTGCCTCCTGCCTCCTGCCTCCTGCCCCCTGCCTCCTGCCCCCTGCCTCCTGCCTCCTGCCTCCTGCCTGGATGATTTACTGAGTGTCTTTTGTAATCAATTGCCAACCGGCGGATTTTCCCACTACTTTAAGAGATGGGAATTGGAGATTTTCTAAAGCAGAAGCATTCACAAGCAAATAGGGCTGCACATCATACTGCCAATGATATTGCAGATCGCCGGGGGAAGCAGGAATAATGGTGCGATCGCTATAAAAATTCAAGGATGAACGAGGGTAAGGAAAAGATGTGTAGATTTTCTGAACTGCCGGATTGGCACGTGCTATCATTGCTGCCACAGGCTTGACTGGATAAGCTTCTCCTAGTTCCCACATCCAGTAGTCAGATTTGATCAACAACAACAGAGAAATATAACTTCCCCAAATTAAAATTTGCCAAAATTGCCGATCGCCTCGTTCTGCCAAAATTGCTGCTAAAGTCATAGTCAAAGCTACGGCGGCCAAAATCATCTGCAAGTCTGTTGTACCTGCACTACCCCAACTTAGATAAATACTAGCCGCAGACGCTACCAAAGCCAAGACTGCAAAACTGGTTATCCAAGCACGGGGATAGGATGAGAATAAACGCCAATTCTCACTCTGAGTTAAAAAGAAACCACAGGCTAAAGCAAAGCTGGGATAAATTGGTAAAATATACCAAGGCTGTTTGACGCTAACCAGAGAAATAAGTAGTAAATACACACTAATCCAAACTAGGATCAGTTTAGCCCAGCTAAAATTGCGATTTTCCCAGGTAAAGCCCACAGTTTGCGGTAAAAATACCAGCCAAGGCCATGTCCATTTGAGAATTTCTAGGAAATAATACCAAGAAGCTTCAGGCTGACCATTAGCAGCAGCAATCTGATTCCAGGTTTGATCGTCTAAATCAATTTGAGAGAAAGGATAACCATAGCGCAGTAGTTGGGCAACATACCAACCCAATACTGGTAAAATACCGATGAAGATTCCTGTCCACAGGTAGTAACTGGTGAGTAATCTTGGTGTATCCCAAAAGAGAAAAACTACAGCAATAGCACCTAAAAATATGCCCACTATGCCTTTAGTTAGGCAAATCAGCCCAAAACTGATACCGACACCAAGACAATAACGCAAGTCTCGGCGCGATCGCAACACACAGAAAATCATCACCATTAACAAACTTACCACTACGCCATCTAGCGTTGCTAATCTGCCATGACGCACTACTGGCAACATCGTCAGATAAATCAAGGCGCTATAAACCGCAGCCCAACGGAGGCGAAATATTTCTCTACCAATACAATACAGCAAAGGCACAGAAATGGCTGTCAGTATAGCTCCAGGTAGGCGAGTTGTCCATTCATTCACACCACCCAGGGAGTAAGCCCAAGCAATTAGCCAGTGCATGAGGGGAGGCTTGTTATAGTATGGTTCACCTCCCAAGGTAGGGTAAAGCCAGTGCATAGAACCTGCTTTGGCACGCCAAATTTCTTTAGCAACTTGTGCCACAGTCCCTTCATCCCAATCTGTGAGCGGCAGTCCGCCAAGATTGATGCTAAACAGCAATATTGCCACCAACAGCAATCCTATTAACCATAGTCCATCCATCCATCTGCCAGAGGTGCGATGCTGTTTTTCTAGATGAGTCCCAATATAGCGTCCTTCTTGCATATTCTATGCTAATCATTTTACTCACTGGTTTGATTCCATAGAGACCAGAGCGAATCTCCAATTTTGCCATACCTTCACAAACTATTTTCACAAGCAATGGCTAGATCCCAAATTACCTCAGTTTTCTCTGAAAAATAATAATTTTTTGCATAAAAATTTTTTAGTTATTTTTTAAACAATTTAACAAGATTTTTGCCAATTAAATGATATAAAGAATACAAGGTTAAATTGGTCAATTACGCTGAAGGAGTTTGGAAAATGCGCCTACCTGTCATTTTAGATATCGCCCTGGGTTTAATTTTTATTTACCTGATTTTAAGCTTGTTAGCTTCCGAAATTCAAGAATTGATTGCTACAATCCTGCAATGGCGTGCTGCACATTTAAAAAAATCAATCGAAATTTTCTTGGCTGGAGATGTTAAAAATTCAGAAGCCAAGGATATAATTGATATGGTCAACAAAATTTATAGCAATCCTTTAATTAAAAGTATTAACCAAGAAGCTAAAGGCATTTTATCCCAGTTACCAAGAAAATTCACTTGGTTTATGGGTGATATAACTAGTAAGATCGGAAGAACAATAAATAAATCACAGGTAAATCATAAGACTTTTAATCAAGATAAAAGTGCGCCTTCTTATATTCAGAGTGATACTTTCGCTACAAGTCTTTTAGAAGAATTACAACTGCCACAAATCATCCATAGTCTAACAGAAGTAAGACTAGAAAAATTTAAAAACCAAAGGTTACAAGAATTACAAACAATTTTAACTCGCTCACTCAGACAAATCCAAGAAACAGAATTACCAAAGTATATTGCCCAGGATATTAAAGATGATTTAGCAACTCTCACTTCAGAATATACAGAAATTGTTGAAGATTTTAAAAAGTACAAGTTTGATATAAATACAAGCGTTAGTCAAATGCAGGATAGCTTGGATAAATACATCAATAACTTTCAGGCGAATATAGAAAATGAAAATCCCATACTAATAGAAACTTGGAAGCGACTGCAAGCTTTACAAAAACACATTTTTCCCAGTGTTGAAGAAGCAATTATCATCGGTGGTTTAAAACCTAACATGAACGAACTTGTCCAATTACTAGACACAAGTAATACTGTTGTTGAGGAAATTCAAATCACTCTTAAAGATAAAAATAGTCAAAGCCATAAAACCATTAAAGAATTAATAGATACCTTACCAGATGGCATGAAGAGAAATATTGCTAACATAGCCAAGCGAGCGCAATACAAGGCTAAAAGTACAGAGGAAGGTATTGAAATATTACGGAGAGAAATTGAGAATTCTTTTGATAGTTCTATGCAAAGAGCAGGTGGTGTTTACAAACGAAATGCTAAAGGAGTCGCTATTTTAATTGGTATTCTCCTCGCTTTTGGTGCTAATGCTGATACATTTCATATCATTGATCGCTTATCGAAAGATACAGTTTTGCGAGAAGCAATTGTTTATAAAGCTGTGCAAACTATAGATCAACAATCTGATCCTTCCAACCTCAAAAATCTTGACACTAAGGAGATTTTAGAGGAAATTAGTTTACCAATAGGTTGGACAAATGAAAACTTAGAAGATCAAATTGGTTGGAATCCAACGAAGATCAATAGCGTACCTATAATCAGTTTATTAACCATGTTATCTGGTTGGATAGTCAGTGGTGTAGCTATTGCAATGGGAGCGCCCTTTTGGTTTGATTTACTGAGTAAAGTTATGAATGTTCGCAATGCTGGTGGTAAATCAACAAAATCAGCTAGAAATCGAGATGCAGATTAATTGATATCATTGCGGCGCTGCCCGCCTGGTTTTAGGTGCTATGATCCTCAAAAAGCTTGCACTTTGTGACTTTCTACAGGGCGTTTTGCTCCTTTAAATTCCGATGGGTCTGGTTTTAGTTCTTGGTTGACTTGAGGTAACTGTGCTACCGCTTGCCATTGTGCCTGGGTAATGGGATATTTGCCCATTGAAAAGGGCTTGATGGTGACTTTGTGTTGCGGTCTTTCGCTGCTACCACTTCCCTCTTCATTTTCTGGTGAACCCATGATGAAAGTTCCCCCAGGAATTAGCACCATTTCTAATTCAATGCCGTTTCCTAAGTTTTCTATAAAATATCGGGCGGTTTTTTTATGGCGATTAATAATAGTTTTGGGCATTGTTAGAAAATTAATAGAAAATAAGTAATTATGTCAGAATCAGGATGTCCAGGATTTTAGGATTAAGCTGTTGTGCATTTAATTTGTATAAGTGGAACAGGCATCTTGCCTGTTAAACAAGAGTTCAGAATATTAGGATTATACAATTTAGCTGTGTAACAGCTTAACAGGATAATTTATTTTAATTGACGTAATATATCTAGTTTACTATTTAATGACTGTAATTGCTCTAGTTTATCAACAGCATATTTAGCAATAATTAAAGCGTCTAATAAATCGTAAAGTCCAGTAATTATCCTATTACCTAGCATAAATTTATGATTCTGTGGTAGGCGGTTAAGAATAGGCACATACCACTTAATTAAATCGTAGGTTTTTTGAATAATTGGTAATTCGTTCATTTTTGCTCAAAAGGGTAAAAATTCAAAAAAATTTTTTAAAGCTCGCTTCGCTCGCTAAGGGTAGAGGAAAGAAGGGTAAAGGGCAAAAGGGCAAGAGTATAAAGGGCTACAAAGTCCACGCAGCACCACACACAACACGAAAACCGTCGTCGCTGCCGTCGAAGCCCGCAGCAAAAGAGTAGCGACGCGCCGAACGGCAATACCCAGGAAGGGAGTACCAAGAACCACCGCGCAGCACCTTTTCGTCATTATTAGACTCGCCGCTTATCCATGCGCTACCATCCGCAGGTACATTTTCATAATTATTATGCCAATCATCTTCACACCACTCCCACACATTGCCGTGCATATCATATAACCCAAATTCATTTGCTACTTGAAAACTGCCTACTTCTGTGGTTTTTTTTCTATAAACTCCTTTTGTTCCCTTACCATAAGTTTTGTTACCATCATAATTTGCTAAATCCGTTGTCATTGTCTCGCCAAAATGAAAGGGTGTGATTGTTCCTGCACGACAAGCATATTCCCATTCCGCTTCGCTGGGCAGTCTGTAGGGTCTTTTGGTGTAGTTTGATAGTCTAGCGCAAAACTCCACCACATCATGCCAAGAAACCCTTTCTACAGGGCAGTTTGCTCCTTTAAATTCCGATGGGTCTGGTTTTAGTTCTTTGTTGACTTGAGGTAACTGTGCTACCGCTTGCCATTGCGCCTGGGTAATGGGATATTTACCCATTGAAAAGGGTTTGATAGTGACTTCGTGTTGCGGTCTTTCGCTGCTACCACTTCCCTCTTCATTTTCTGGTGAACCCATGATGAAAGTTCCCCCAGGAATTAGCACCATTTCTAATTCAATGTCGTTTCCTAAGTTTTCTATAAAATATCGGGCGGTTTTTTTATGGCGATTAATAATAGTTTTGGGCATTGTTAGAAAATTAATAGAAAATAAGTAATTATGTCAGAATCAGGATGTCCAGGATTTTAGGATTAACAGGATAATTTATTTTAATTATTATAGGGTGAGGCAACCTTTCAGCAAGCTTACTAAGCTAACCCACCCAGTTTGATTTTCGGATGTCGTCACCAACATCACTGGAACAGGTCTGGACTCTTTTTATACGCGCCCGACGAATTCCCATCCGCCAGTTCTGGAATAAAAGAGCGCACGCAGCACCACACACAACACGAAAACCGTTGTTGTTGTTGTCGAAGCCCGCATCATTATAGTTGCGACGCGCCGAACGGCAATTTTCAGGATTGTTGTTCCAAGAACCACCGCGCAGCATTCGGGGTTGCCTGTCCCATTTATTATGGTAACAAAATTATATAATAAGTTATGTAATAGCCCCCTCTTCGCTTGCGGGGAGGGGGTTGGGGGTGGGGTTCATCACACTCACATTAACAACAAAATTGATGGTAAATATCCTCCGGTAAAACCAAACTTGCTAATATATGTTGGCGTAATTTCCAGGTATCACCATGTTCTAAATGAGCAAACCAGCTTTGAATTGATTGTTTTATTTTCTCTTCTCCTATTTTCCCTTGCACAAAATCTTGCTGCATTTGTCTGAGTCTTCTTCTCGCACGTCTTAAATTTTCGGTTCTGACACGAATCCTATCAGGTAAAACCCGAAATCCCAGAAAATTCGCTCCTTTAGAAGTTGCAAATAATTGACTTTTAATAGGATGAATTTTCAATCTTAATTTAACTAAATAATTTTCTATTGCTGCTCTAGCATTAACTAAAAATTCCCAGTCATCTGCAAATAAAGCAAAATCATCTACATAACGGATATACTTTTTGGCGTGTAAATCTTCCTTGACAAAATGGTCAAATCCATTCAGGTAAATATTAGCAAAAAATTGGCTAGTCAAGTTACCAATGGGTAAACCATGTCTTCTGTGTAAGGGGGTAAATAAATCATCACCTGGAAAATGGTTAACAATAGCTTCTTGTTCGTTGCTGTTATCAATAATTCTATCAATTAACCATAGTGTTTCTTGACATTTCAATTTTCGCCGCACAAGAGATTTAAGAATTTCATGGTCAATACTGGGAAAATATTTACAAATATCACATTGCAGCACATAACGACTAGAACGAGCAAATTTAGTAAATCTGCGTAAAGCGCGATGAGTACCAAAACCTACTCTATTCGCATAGGAATCATGAATAAATGTCCGTTCAAAAATGGGAACTATTATATTACATAAAGCATGATGTACTACCCTATCTCGATAAGGTGCAGCAGAAATCATCCGTTTTTTGGGTTCTACGATGTGAAAAGTGTGATATTCCCCTGGTTGATAGGTTTGAGTTTCTAATTCATGTTTAATCTGTGTTAATTCTGTTTCCAAATTATAATTAAATTCTAAAACATTATCTCGAAATCGTTTTCCCTTTTGTGCTTGTCTAGCTGCTGTAAAGATATTTTCAAACTCTGTGACTTGTGACCAAAGATTATCATGTCGTTTCATGATGATGTTTGCCGTTTACGTTGTTGTTTAATCCATGCACCTAAATCCGTACCAATATCATTGATTAGTTGTGTCACATATTCATAACGTTTTATTTTAATCAATTCAAAATCTAATAATAACCTGGTTTGATGACGTAATATATCTAGTTTACTATTTAATGACTGTAATTGCTCTACTTTATCAACAGCATATTTAGCAATAATTAAAGCGTCTAATAAATCGTAAAGTCCAGTAATTATCCTATTACCTAGCATAAATTTATGATTCTGTGGTAGGCGGTTAAGAATAGGCACATACCACTTAATTAAATCGTAGGTTTTTTGAATAATTGGTAATTCGTTCATTTTTGCTCAAAAGGGTAAAAATTCAAAAAAATTTTTTAAAGCTCGCTTCGCTCGCTAAGGGTAGAGGAAAGAAGGGTAAAGGGCAAAAGGGCAAGAGTATAAAGGGCTACAAAGTCCACGCAGCACCACACACAACACGAAAACCGCCGAAGTGGTCGAGGTCGAAGCCCGCAACATAAGAGCCGCGACGCGCCGAACGGCAATACTCAGGATTGTAGTGCCAAGAACCACCGCGCAGCACCTTTTTATTATTATTAGACTCGCCGCTTATCCATGCGCTACCATCTGCAGGTGCATTTTCATAATTATTATGCCAATCATCTTCACACCACTCCCACACATTGCCGTGCATATCATATAACCCAAATTCATTTGCTACTTGAAAACTGCCTACTTCTGTGGTTTCTCCTCTATAAACTCCTTTTACTCCATTACCATAGGTGTAGTTACCGTCATAATTTGCTAAATCCGTTGTTATTGTCTCGCCAAAATGAAAGGGTGTGGTTGTTCCTGCACGACAAGCATATTCCCATTCCGCTTCGCTGGGCAGTCTGTAGGGTCTTTTGGTGTAGTTTGATAATCTAGCGCAAAACTCCACCACATCATGCCAAGAAACCTGTTCTACAGGGCGGTTTGCTCCTTTAAATCTCGATGGGTCTGGTTTTAGTTCTTGGTTGACTTGAGGTAACTGTGCTACCGCTTGCCATTGTGCCTGGGTAATGGGATATTTGCCCATTGAAAAGGGCTTGATGGTGACTTCGTGTTGCGGTCTTTCATCATTTGTACTTTTGTCTTCTGTTTCTGGTGAACCCATGATGAAAGTTCCCCCAGGAATGGCTACCATTTCTAATTTAATGCCGTTTCCTAAGTCTTCTGTAAATTGCTGTGCTTGTTTTTGGTACTTGTTAACACTTAATTCTGTTTTCTGTGTTAGCCCAAACGACTGTGATTTTTTGATTAATTCAATTTTGGCAAATGTAAAAGTAAAAGGTTGTAGTACATCATCTTTAATAGTAACAGTGGCACATTCAAATTCAAAGGTTTTGATTTCTGGTAGGGGTAATTCATGAATTACCCCTACCGGTTCTAACTGTTGTGCTAAACGCGCATAATCTCCCCCTAAATTTTGCAATACTTCCTTAGTAATCTCCGCAAAGGGAAGAATTTCTGCTGTGGTGTTTTCATCCCAGTCAGAGTTAGCAAATAACAAAGCTTGAAAATTCTTGATTTGGATGCCAGCTTTCTGAGCTATATATTGAGAAACAGTCTCAAATACAGCATCAACTTCTGTCTTTCTAATAGAACGAAGTAAAACTTCTCTCACTCCTTTTACAAATTCATATCGCCATATTTCTGGTTGATTTTCTTCGCTCACTAACCTTAATTCTAACAACCCACTCATAAAAATTTCCGCCAAAATAATTGGCTTCCTTGGTTGGGGCAACATTTTTTCCTGAATTAAATGAATTACAGGCATACTTACCGGAGCAGATGCCATATAAATCGCCAATTTTCTCGCTAGAGGGGAAGCACTATGATAAAATGTATTAACTAATTTATTAACTAATAATTCTGGTTCTTCTATTGTTTGTGAACTGGATAATTTATCTGTAGGTATTAATTCTTTCCAGTTCGGCATAAATACAATACCCACAGTGTCCATAGTACCTGTACCAGCCATCACTTTTGCCCAATATTTTAAAGATTCAGGTTCTAAAATCACAATAGGTAACTTTAATGCTTGATTGGGGTTTTCTTCTAACCACATAGGGAAATCATGAACAGTCAATTGAGAATTGAGTAAACCTGGTTCAATCGCACTTAATGAAACGGAAATACCCAAATCTAAAACCGTGCGTTCCCATAATTGTTCGGGTAATAATTGCAGAACAGTTACCGGAACTTGTTTAGACCATAATTCTAATAATTGGTGTATTTCTCCTTGCCACCATAAAGAGGAAACACAGTCACTAATTAATAATATTAACCGTCTACCATTAGGTTCTAATAATTCTTTGGGACTGCGGGAACGTTGTTTTTTTGTAGTTTTTCCCTGCTGGTGAAAAAATTGCGGTTTACCATCATTTGTGCGTAAACTCCAAGTATAAACATTTCTAAAAGCTCCATGTCGTTCCATTAATTTACGGAACTCGTTGATAGTTTCTTCCCAAACAACCGTAGCGCGGTTTTCTTCGACAACTAGCACCAAATCTAACCAACGTTCTCGCGCAGGTTTTAAAACTGGTATCCAAACATCATTTTCTGCTATTTGTTGAACAGTATTTTCTTCATCTAAAACAAATTTTATCCGAGATGGAACTTTTCGCATCAATGGACGGAGTGACCTACCAATTTCTAAAGCATTAGGTAAAGCAGCAACCGCAGGAGCTTTAAAAGGTACTCCTGATGATGAAGGTGTTGGTTTTTCAGGGGTTGGTTTTTCAATAGAATTAGAGGATGAATTAGAATCTATATCATCTTTAGTATAAGCTTTAGCTGTGGGTGCTTTTGTTTTTTCTTCTGTAGAAGAACCTAAATTTTCAGATTTTGTAGATGTTGAAGGTTCTCTTAGATTAAGTGGTATCTTAGCGGTAGTCTGAGAACTCTGATTTGATTGCGTAACTTCATCAACAGGTGCAACTACTGATGGTAATTTTATCTGATTTGCTAACCAGAGAGCATCAGCAATATCCTCTGCACTCATGTCCAGTTCTAACTGTTCTAAAAGTCGAATCAATCTGTTAATCATGAGTCCTCTTAGCTATCTTGTTAGGTTCTACCGTTCCCCCTATATAAAACTATGTTTACCGTAGGTTGGGTTGAGGAACGAAACCCAACACCATACTTTGCTATCTCCCGCTAATGTTGGGTTTCACTTCGTTTAACCCAACCTACAATTATTTACTTCTTAATCATGAGTCCTCTTAGCTATCTTGTGAACTATCTAAATATTTTAATATTTTTTCAATCAACTTTTTTTTAATCAACTTTTCTTTATTTGTACCTGTGGGGGATTGTTCATTAGTGACTAAATAGATAGCATTGAGAAGTTGGTCCGTTGCTAATTCCCCACCTTTCCGTTTGTCTAAGAATTGCTGAATTAATTGATTTGCTTCTTGTGATAAATTAGCATCTAAATTTAGATGTGCTTTAACTATCCGTTCTAATTCTTTTTCATTAGGTTCTTGAATATTTAATCTAATACAACGTCTTAAAAAAGGAGGAGGAAAATCTCGTTCACCATTACTGGTTAAAATCACAAAAGGAAAAGATGTACAGCGAACCCTACCTTGTTTAATAGTAGCTTTTCCATCTTTATCTGCTGTCTGTACTTCTACCTGATCTATTTTATCAGCTATGCGTCTTAGTTCCGGTATTTCAAACTCTCCCTCTTCAAAAATATGCAATAAATCATTAGGTAAATCAATATCACTTTTATCAATTTCATCAATTAATAAAACTCTGGGTTTATCAGATGGTAGTAAAGCTGTTCCTAGTGAACCCAAATTAATATATTTACCAATGTCTGCTAGATTATCTTTAGATTTTTTATCTTTTACATCTTGTAAATGTTGTATTGCCTCATCTAATAATCCTAGATTCAAATATTTACCAAGTTTATCTACATTATCCTTTTCTTTTGCATCTTGTAATCTGCCTATGGCATCATAACTATAAAGTCCATCTTTTAATGTGGTGCGTGTGGTAATTGGCCAATGTAACACTTCTCCTAATCCTAATTCATAAGCGACAGCATAGGCTAAAGAAGTTTTACCTGTTCCTGGTTTACCTGTTACTAATAAAGGTCGTCGTAAATATAAAGCCGCATTGACTAATTCTACCTCTTCTGGACGGGCTTGAAATGTCTCAGCGCGTCTTTTTTTGGGGTCACTTTCACTATTATTAAAATCTCGCCAACTTGGTGGTGCTGGAAGTTTAGAACCCTCCTTTATCCACTTTTCATTAACTTCATTATTGCCTTTAAATATTTGCCAGTCGTTAGTCATAGTTATTACCTAATTGTTGATAATGATTGGGTTAGATTCAGGTGTTAAAATATAAGGATTTTCACAAATGAGAATAACATCATTTCCTAATAGATGATTATTACTATTATTAATTCGTGATTCTAAGCGGTTTATTCTCACATTTTCTAGTAATTCATAAATACAGCAGTTTAGATCATGATTTTCTCTATTTTGATAATCTGTTAAAGAAATTTTATCTCTATGACATATAGCTAAAGGAATTACATTACTCTGTAATGAACCAAAAATTTTAGAAATTTTATCAGTATCATTTTTGATATGGTCATCAAATATATTTAAAATAATACCAATTGCTTGATTTACAAAAGCAGAAAAACTGTTAGCATCATATTCATGTATTTTTTGAAAATTATTACAGTTTATATTCTGTAATTTCTCCCATTTGTCAATCCACTGTTGTTTTTTGACTCTCAGATATTGTTTGTCTAATCGTTCTACATCTCGAACAATTACTCTGTACTTCTCACCAATAGGACTTGTTTCACCAAAATCATTTATTTCCCATTGTTCAACAGGATAAGTAAGATATTCTTTAGGTAGAAAAAATACTATATTTATATGTTTTTCTAGAGAAACATTTATTTTTTCGGTCAAGAGAGAATTTAAAATTTTGGGGATATCCTGAATTTTAAAACTTTGATCATGAGAATCACAAATATCAATTGTATGATAGTATGAGCTATCTATTATATAATTTTGAATATTAGGAATAACCCAACCACTAATTTTAAATCTTGGATTTTTTGATCTTGATTTTGTTTGTAATGGTACTATTTTAATTAATATATATGATTCTAGTATAATATTTGGGTTTGGCTCATCCGTACTATGTGCAGATGTTGAATCAAAATTTTCTATATCAGATTTTAATTCTTCTATTTGCTGATCAGTATCCTTAATTTCTTTGTAAAGGATGTCTATTTGTCGCTGCAAGTTATTTTTATCTTGAGCATTTCCCGTTGCATTACGTTCTTCACAAAGTGCTTCATAATCCTTTTTTAGCTCTTTGTATCTCTTTTCTAATTGCTTAAGTTTAATATTATCAGGTTTTGCCATATTACAAAAAATCTCCATACCATAATTTATTATCAAAATTGTTTAATTATTTGATTAGATGGGTAGGGATTTATCATTGCTAAACCCCTATAAATAGATGAGAATTTGTCATAGGAAATTATTTACTTTCCTTTTTGATTGCTTGTCTCACCACTTCTATATCTAACTCCAATATACGAGCAATTTGTTCTACAGTTAACCCCTCACGTAACAGTTTAGGAATCGTTTCTAACTTCACCTCTTCCTTGATCTCTTCCCTAACTTCTTCCTTAACTTCTTGATAAAATCGAGTTTGTTGCCATTCTGTTAATCCAAACATTGCTTCTAACTCCTGACGGCTATAGGATGAAAATTTGTAAATCGTTTTCATTTTATCATTTTAAAATGGTGATCACCCGATCATTTTTAACTGTTCAAAGACATCATTCATATCCTTTTCAATCCTGTTTAATTGTCGCTGCAAGTTATTACGACTTTCGGCATTTTCTGTATAATTCAATTGGTTATAAACGGCTTCATAATCGCCTTCTAAAATTACTAATCTTTTGTTCAATTCCCTAGCTTTAATTTCTTGGACTCGACTCAAAGAGGGAGAAGAATTTATTGATTGTTGTTGAACAGCTTGATTTAAAAAACTCCAAGCTTCAACTAACACAGTTGTAGGTATCATAAATGCCGCTTTCACACCCTCTCGCTTTTTCTCTGCGGCCACGGCCATTCCCACAACTCCCTGTAATGTTTCATCCCAAATAGGAGAACCACTAAAACCCCGTTCAATTTGATATCCAGTAACTTTAATTGCTTCTATATGTATCCAGCGAGTAGCTTGGACATCACGCAGTTCACCATCAGCCCAAACACCAGTATCATGTCCTTGGGGAAAGCCAAAAATGCGGAATTTATGCTGCCAATAATCTGATGTAGTGACAAGTTTTACAGGACTTACCCCCATTGGTAAAGTTTCCTCTATCTGTAACCCAGCAATATCTTCCTTACTTTGTCCTGGGTTCACAGGTTGCCAAAATACAACCTTAGCTTTTAATTTTTGTCCAGGTGCAATCAGGGGAAAATCAAGTTCTATAATGCCATCTGGTGATTCTTGTATGTTAGTGATAATACCCAAAGCGGCTGTCACCACATGAGCGCAGGTAAGCAAATGGTACTGACTCACCAAAAAACCAGCACCGATAACTTTACCGTTTTTATTATAAATGCGAGCGATCGCACTTTTAAAGGTTACTGTTGACATGGAAGCTGTAAATCTTAGTCTTTACTCCACTTAACAGTTACTTCAAAGGTAACTTCCCCACCTACGGAAGTTAATATAGCGCCAGCATCAGCACTGAGTTTGACACCAAACTTCACTTCCATTTCTTTCGGACCTAAATCTTTAAATTTATTATTCAGACTAGCCACCACAGGCTTAATATTATCTATCGCTTCCGAAAATGTTTTTTGTGCCTTTGCAATTTCCTTACCAGAAGGTAGTGCCACTTTCTCAATAGCAGTAGATGTATCTTCTGATTCTTCAACTTCTACTAAAAAAGCTGTTCCATCTTCTAAAGCAAACTCAACTAATACTTTTTCTGCCATATTACATATATATGTTGCTATTCAGACTATGCAACGTCAAATATACAACATTGCCAACATATTTGTACAGCAGAAAATAGCACTAAAGACAGTTGTCTTATGGCTAAAGGCAGACTTACCCCAAAATTACCCCAAATTTATCCCAAACAACAAAGGACGAGCATTAAACCCGTCCCTGTAATGATTATTAAAAGCCTTGAATTGCTTGGTTTTGGCTGTTTTCTCTCAAAGGCGACACCCAGATTCGAACTGGGGGATAAAGGTTTTGCAGACCTCTGCCTTACCACTTGGCTATGTCGCCGCACTCACAACTACTTATATTATCACCTTTATTCCCAAATTGCATCCCCTGGGGAAAAATTTTTTTGGTGATTGGTGATTGGTGATTGGTGATTGGGTTATTAACTTCCCCTACCTCCCCTATTCCCTATTCCCTTTTAACTTCTTAACTGTCACCTGTCACCTGTCACCTGTCACCTGTTCAAGATAACTTCACCTCATCTGCAAAATTACCCCAGCGCACAAAGTGAAATGGACCTGCGACAGAACCCCAAAGATGCTCATCGGTGTCTGGATCTCGTCCTTTGTCCCAACTGATGAACTTATCTCCATCAATTTCAAATTTACTATCCAAGTAGGTTCTTTGTCCTTTGCGGACGACGATACAACCTTTACCTGGTTCAACGTGGCCTCTAAAACAATTCCCAGTCCACTCTACAATCATGTTACAACCGGAGAGTTTTTCCAGGCGATCGCCACTTAACTGATACAACCTTCCTAAATCACGGGATGCACCGAAAAAGTCTTTTTCCTCTTTTACCGTGTAGTTTTCAATCAGGATTTTCTCACCCTCTGTCACTAACTTCAATACCCGCAACCGATAAGGGTCATTGAGCATATAATCATAAGCCTGTTCTACAAAAAAACTCACCCCCGATAACAACCCATAAGGGAGAGGACGCATACAGACACGAATATGGGCGTAAAAAGCCGGATTTTCAAACACTTGAGCTTGATTACTAAAATCAGCGGACATCCAACGGGCTAAGGTAAGAATATCAGTAGAATGAGTCATGACAATTTTGGATTTTCGATTTTGGATTTTGGAGTAAGGATTCTGGTTTTGGTAGACAGGCTCAAAACTCCTTGACTCACATTGCTTTATTTTAAAGCTTGGTGCGTCACGTTAATTAATGGGGAAATCAAAATTCAAAATTAACAACCGAAAATCAACAGTCCTGATAGCGGTTTTCTGTTTGATGAGAATAGATCATCAAAAAACTCAGATAAAAATCTGACCTATATCTCCTGTAATATTTCACAATCCCAAATCCAAAATCTAAAATCTAAAATCTAAAATCTAAAATCCCATTAACCAAAGCGTCCTGCAACATAATCACGGGTACGCTCATCTAATGGATTACGAAAGATTTGACTTGTAGCACCAAATTCTACCATTTGCCCGATCCTACTTTCATCGGTGCTAAAGAAAGCAGTAAAATCAGAAACGCGGGTTGCTTGCTGCATATTATGAGTCACAATCACTATTGTTAACTCAGATCGCAAGCTATGAATCAATTCTTCAACTTTCAATGTAGCAATAGGATCTAAGGCTGAACAAGGTTCATCCATTAATAAAACTTTTGGTTTCACTGCTAAAGCACGCGCAATACATAAACGTTGTTGCTGTCCACCAGAAAGACCTAATGCAGATGTGTTAAGTTTATCTTTCACTTCATCCCAAAGTGCTGCACCTTTGAGCGCCGATTCCACTATTTGATCTAATTTAAATTTGGGACATTTACCAGCAATTCTCACACCATAAGCAACATTTTCATAAATACTCATGGGAAAAGGATTTGGCTTTTGAAATACCATGCCAATTTCTCGCCGCAAACGATTAATATTAATGCGGGGGTCATAGATATTTTGTTCATAAAATTCTATGCTTCCTTCAACTTTGACTTTACCTTCTAATTCACTAATCCGGTTTAAGGTTTTAATGAAGGTAGATTTTCCGCAACCACTAGGACCAATGAGTGCAGTAACTTGGTTCTTATAAATATCTAATGATATGCCTTCGATAGCTTTGTAATTACCATAATAAAAACTTAGGTTTTTAATTTTGATTGCTGGAATTAGGTTACTCATGATTATTTTAGTGATAAAAAACGGTGAAAAGTATTGGTGAAACAATTAATAATTACTTGAATCTGCTTTTACTACTTAATAAACGAGAGATGAGACTAAAGAACAAAACTAAACTCAATAAAATGATAGAAGTCGTCCAAACTAATTTGTTAATTTCTGGGTCAGGATTATTGTAAAGATTGAAAATTAATACAGGTAAAGAAGCAGTCGGACTCATTAAACTATCGGACCAGTTTTGACTAAATAAAGCTGTGAAAAGTAATGGTGCTGTTTCACCTGATGCACGGGCGATCGCTAATGCAATACCTGTAGTAATTCCGGGAATTGCTGATTTGACAACAACCCTAAATGTAGTTTGAAATCTTGTTCCTCCTAATGCAGCAGAAGCTAAACGTTGTTGAGTGGGAATTAGTTTTAATGCTTCCTCTGTTGTTAAGGCAATTATTGGTAACATAATCACAGATAAAGCAAAACCACCAGCAAAGGCGCTAAATTTTTTAGTAATTAAAACAACGACTCCATAGGCAAACATTCCTACAACAATTGAAGGTACACCTGTGAGGATAGAAGTTAGAAACCGCACAAAATTAGTAATTTTATTAGTTTTACCAAATTCTGCTAAAAATATGCCGGTCATTATCCCTATGGGAATGCTTAATAATGCCCCAAAACTAACCATAATAATAGTACCAATAATGGCATTAGCAAAACCATTTTCAATCAGTGGAAGGTAAAACATTTCTGATTTTAACCCAGAAATTCCCCTTGATATAATTTCCCACAAAATTGATGCTAGTGGAAACAATGCCAACAAACTCAATATGAATGATAAACCATTCATGGCATAGCTAAACAAACGCCTCTGAGTTGGTAGCGGGCTGAGTAATTCTTTAGGTAAAGATTCAATATTTTCTGGATTTATATAGCTACTCATGGGATTTTGGATTTTGAATTTTAGATTTGGGATTTTTTGAGATGTTTCTGAATTTATGAGCAATCTGTTTGTCTATATTTGAAAGCTGATAACTGATGACTTAATGCTTACTAAGAATTTTTCTTGCGTACCCATTGCACTAATAGCACAGCACCGATATTAACTGCTAAGGTTAAAACAAACAAAATCAAACCTAAATAACTCAATGAACCAATATGTAAACCAGGTTCAGCTTCGGCAAATTCATTAGCTAGAACAGCGGGAATTGTATAAGCTGGATCAAGTAAAGATAGACTAATTTGAGCCGAGTTACCAATTACCATTGTGACTGCCATTGTTTCACCAAGTGCGCGGCCTAAAGCTAACATTGCTGCACTTACCATTCCTGAAAAACCTGCTGGTAATAACACCCGAAAAATGGTTTCCCAACGAGTGCTACCTAAAGCCATAGATGCACTGCGTAATTCTTTAGGAACAACCATCAAAACATCACGAGAAATAGCCGCCATTGTTGGTAAAATCATAATCGAAAGAATAATTCCCGCCGTTAACATATTATTACCTGTGGGATATTCAGTATTAAACAAGGGGATAAAATTAAAAGTTTTACCTAACCATTGTTCAAAGGGTTCGATAATGGGAATAAATACAAAAATTCCCCATAAACCGATAATTACACTGGGAATTGCAGCAATTAATTCTACTACAAAAGCAATAATATTTCTGACTACTAATGGTAAAAAGTCTTCACTCGTTACTAGGGCGACTGATATTCCTATAGGCACAGTCAATAAAATAGCGATCGCACTACTTACCAAAGTACCATAAATATAAGGTAATGCCCCAAAAACTTGATTGCCTGTATCCCATTCTTGACTCCAGATAAACCCTAAACCAAATTGAAAAACCGCTGGTTTAGCTTCTTGAAAAATTACCCAAGTCATGACAAATAAAATTGCTACAGTGATGGCAGCAAATAGATAAACTAGAAATGTAAATCCTTGATCAAATCTAAAATTTAATCCACCAGTAACAGTTAAGTTGATATTTTCATCATTTACTTTTAAGTCTGATGATTGATGGTAATCATTCTTCTCAAAGGAATTGGGCATAATTAATCAAAACAATTAAAGTGAAATATTTAGTTATCCAAAGTTAAATAGTGAATTGAGAAAGGATTTAGGATACAGATTACAGGATTCAGAATCAATGAGAGTTTTCCATTTATGATTATTCTGACTCCTGACTCCTGTACGGGTGAAGCATTCGGGCGATAAATTTTCAATTTTTTCACAGGCTATTTTCCGAATGCTTCGCCCCTTGCCTAGTTTTGATTATTTAACAGTGCTATTCACTGTTTGTAAAACACGATTGACAACACCACTAGGAATTTTTGTGTAATTCATGTCATCATTAAATTGTTGACCATCTTTAAGTACCCAGTTAATCCATTTTTTAATCGCATCTGCTTTAGCTGGAG
Organism: Sphaerospermopsis sp. FACHB-1194; assembly: GCF_014696235.1. Taxonomy (NCBI): domain Bacteria; kingdom Bacillati; phylum Cyanobacteriota; class Cyanophyceae; order Nostocales; family Aphanizomenonaceae; genus Sphaerospermopsis; species Sphaerospermopsis sp. FACHB-1194. The sequence continues at coordinate 214,219 of NZ_JACJPU010000001.1, forward strand.
TGGGATAATTTTTATAAATCATCATCCAAGTTAAACCCACAATAGGATAACCCTGATTAGGATCACCTACAAATACACGATAGTTAGCTGGAAAAGTTACACCTGATAAAGCTGCATTTGCAGTTGCTAAGGAAGGTGCAACAAATTCTCCTTTTTTATTTTGTAATTGTGCTGATTTTAATTTGTTTCTGGTAGCGTAGTCATATTCAACATAACCAATAGCTCCAGGAGTACGAGCAACTAAAGCAGCTACACCAGGATTACCCTTTCCTTTCAAAGCGTTGGGTAAATTCCATCTTGGTGCAGTATTAGCGCCAATTCTACCTTTAAAGTAGGGATTAATAGAACTCAAGTGATTGGTAAAAATGAAAGTTGTACCGCTACCATCAGCACGAACTGCAAATTTAATCGGTTGGTTTGGTAAATTTACACCTGGGTTATCAGCTTTAATTTGTGGATCATTCCAGTTAGTAATTTGTCCAGAAAAAATTGCTGGTAGGGTTTTACGAGACAATCTAAGTTGGCTAACACCTGGTAAATTGTAAACTACCGAAACCGCACCACCAGCAGTAGGTACTAAAATTACACCATTTTTGACCTTGGCCATATCTGCATCTGTCATGGCTGCATCACTAGCACCAAAATCTACAGTACCAGCTATAGTTTGACGAATACCACCACCACTACCAATTGCTTGGTAATTAATTTTTAATTCAGGATGTTTCTTTCTTACTTCCCGTGCATAACGTTCATAGAGAGGTGCGGGAAAAGTTGCTCCTGCACCGTTCAAAGTCTGAGCTTGAGCAACTGCTGTGAAAATAGGACTAAATGCTACGGCCGCTGTTACTACAGAAGTAGTGAATGCACGGCTAAAAATGGTGGTTGAAATGTTCATAATGCCTCATTTTGAAGGATGTTTTACCTGATGGAATTACAGCCTTAAATAAAGTTCATACTTGCTGATTAACTAGAAATTAATAACCGTCAAAGAATAGATTAAACTATGTTTAAATTTCTTCCTAAAGGAGTAGTGATAGTAATTTTGTTCACCAAGTTGTGTAAAGCCGAATCATAATTTTTATGATTTTATGCAATTAAATGTATATTCACGGTTGTAAAAGTTGCGTGTTTCACCATAAATAAACCCAGCAGGGTCATTATCAGAACCCCTGCTAGGAAATTAGTTGATATTTGTGCCATGTTTGCGCGGATCAGCGTTTATTTGTCCTAAATAATGCCTACCCCTACTTAAAATAACTATATATAGTATGTAAATAGGTTAAGAACAATCATATAATAGGTTAAAATGCTGTTAAACTTATTTTTCCTCAATTCGTAAAATTGCAGAGTTAAATAAGTCGGCTTGAAAAAACCGAGGTATGTTACAAAAAGTAAAATCTCTGAAAGTCTCTTACCTCTTGCCTCTTGCCTCTTGCCTTGCCATAACGATAAATTTTAACGCCTACCTACTTAAATTACTGAGTGGAAAATCCAAATCGCTGATATTTTAGTAATCTAAATTAATGGTAAATTTTCAAAGCTTCCCGACGGAGGCATTGATCACAGCACAATTTGAATATTCAAACATCTACAGTTATGGCGCTCATAGTTCAAAAATACGGTGGTACATCTGTTGGTTCGGTGGAACGTATCCAAGCGGTTGCACAACGGGTTTATAAAACTGTACAAGCAGGAAATTCCGTTGTCGTCGTCGTTTCCGCAATGGGTAAAACCACCGATGGATTAGTTAAACTAGCTAATGAAATCTCTAAAAGTCCTAACCGTCGGGAAATGGATATGCTGCTTTCCACAGGGGAGCAAGTCACCATTGCTTTACTAAGTATGGCTTTGCAGGAAATTGGACAACCTGCTATTTCTATGACTGGCGCTCAGGTAGGTATTGTTACTGAAGCTGAACATACTCGCGCTCGCATTTTGCATATTGAAACAGAGCGTTTGATGGGGCAGATTAATTTAGGTAAAGTCGTTGTTGTAGCTGGTTTCCAAGGAATTTCTAACACTACAGCAATGGAAATTACCACCTTGGGGCGTGGTGGTTCTGATACTTCCGCAGTGGCTTTGGCGGCAGCTTTGGGAGCAAATTTTTGTGAAATTTATACAGATGTTCCAGGGATTTTAACTACAGATCCGCGCCTTGTACCGGAAGCGCAGTTAATGACAGAAATCACCTGTGATGAAATGCTGGAGTTAGCTAGTTTGGGTGCAAAGGTATTACATCCCCGTGCGGTGGAAATTGCCAAAAATTATGGTGTTCCTTTGGTGGTAAGGTCCAGTTGGACGGATCAGCCTGGTACATGGGTAACATCGCCAAAAGTGCAAGAACGGGCGTTAGTCAATTTAGAATTAGCTCGTCCTGTGGATGCGGTAGAATTTGATATTGATCAGGCTAAGGTATCTTTATTGCGTGTTCCCGATAAACCAGGGGTAGCAGCAAGGTTATTTAATGAAATTTCCCGTCAACAAGTAGATGTAGATTTAATTATTCAATCAATTCATGAAGGTAATAGTAACGATATTGCTTTTACCGTAAATACACCTATTTTGAAACGAGCGGAAGCTGTAGCTTCAGCCATTGCACCAGCTTTGAGAAATCAACCCAATTCAGATGAAGCAGAAGTTTTGGTAGAAAATAATACAGCAAAAGTGAGTATTTCTGGAGCGGGAATGATTGGCCGTCCTGGTGTAGCTGCTAAAATGTTTGTAACCTTGGCGGAAGCGGGTGTAAATATTCAAATGATTTCTACCAGTGAAGTTAAGGTGAGTTGTTTGGTAGATGCGGGAGATTGCGATCGCGCTATTGCTGCACTTTGCAACGCTTTTGAAATTACTGCTTCTCCTGCTGTTCTATCTTCCCCAACTCCCGAATCTCCCGCAGTGCGTGGTGTTGCTTTAGACATGAATCAAGCGCGGTTAGCTATTCGTCAAGTTCCCGATCAACCAGGAATGGCGGCGAAATTGTTTGGTTTATTGGCAGAATATAATATTAGCGTGGATATGATTATTCAATCACAACGCTGTCGGGTGGTTGATGGGGTTGCGCGTCGGGATATTGCTTTTACCGTTGCCAGGATGGATGCAGAAAACGCCCAAAAGAAATTAACCCAAGTTGCAGATCAGTTAGGATGGGGTGAGGTAGTTTTGGATGGGGCGATCGCTAAAGTGAGTATTGTTGGTTCGGGAATGGTTGGACAACCAGGTATTGCCGGGAAAATGTTTACAGCTTTAGCGGAAAATAAAATCAATATCCAAATGATTGCCACTTCAGAAATTAAAATTAGTTGTGTTGTGGCACAAGATGAGGGTGTGAAGGCTTTGCAAGTTATTCATACAGCGTTTGGGTTAGCTGGAAGTGAAAAATTTGTAGTACCCGCGTGAAAATAATACTCAGATCCTCGACTTCTCAAAGAAGTCGGCGATCTATTATTAGGAATTACCATTCAAGTCTTTAGGCCACAGTAAGGGCGAAGCATTCGGACAATTAATTAGGGGTTGCTGAGAAAGTCTTTCCGTGAGGGCATAGGAGTCAGGAGTCAGGAGTCAGGAGTCAGGAGAAGATTTGAAAATTTCTTTGCCATCTCTTGAAATCCCAAAAAATGCACATTCCGGTATACCCTTCAAAACCCTTGCACTAATTTCTGTGTTTATCAGCCTCTAACCTTTGATATATCAAGGTTTTAGGTTTATTCAGCAAACCCTAATTATCGGTTTTTACCTAAAACTATCATCCGAATGCTGATGCTTCCAGCACGCTTCGCGAACGCCCCTACATTGTTGACGCGAAACCTAAATCAAAATGTGGTTTATTTACCTGAAAATAGCTTTCCTCTCTTTCTTAAAAACCAAGGGTTATTCCTAAAAAAAATATTTAAATGTTAGTTAAATTTTTCGTTTAATTTTGTACGTCTTTCACGCGAAAATTAGCCCACATTACAAAACCGCACTGAATTTGTATTTTTTTGTGTTGTATCTTGGCAAGCTCACTGTTTTAATGTTACCAAATTTGATAGGTTATAAAACTATCTATTGGTAGATAAAGGTATGTCTTATGGTAGAATCTAGCTAAAATTAGGAGATGAGAAGAGCTAAAATTTGATGATGTTTTAATTGGATCATGTTTTAACTATGAATTCGCGGTTCTGGGTGCAAGGTTGCTAATATTTCACTTTCCACAACTGCTAATTCATCAAGTCTTTGCATCACCATTTGTCTGTCAAAATAGGTATCTGCTAAAACCCAATATGTGCCAAAATGTCGCGCTTCTGATGCCATTAAACCACGATAAAATTTAGCTAATTCTGGTTCTGGACAGTTTGCTGCTAAAAGTCCTAAACGTTCATGACTGCGTGCTTCTATTAAACCAGTAACTAATAAACTATCTAAAAATTGTTCTGGTTCTTTTTTTCTGACTTGTGTTTTTAAACCTGCACCATAGGGAGGTGGTGAAAGGGGTGCAAGGGGAATATTTCGACGTTCTAACCATTGGTTGACGAGTTCAAAATGTTCTAGTTCTTCTTTGGCGATCGCGGTTAATTCTCTCACCAGTTTAGTATTTGAAGGATAACGAAACATAAAATTTAACGCTACACCTGCGGCTTTGCGTTCACAGTGAGAATGATCGAGTAAAATAATATCTAAATTAGCGATCGCTTGTTCTATCCAAGCATCACTGGTAGGTTGTTTGAGAGCGTTGATAGTTGGTAATGGTGAACTTAGCACAATTGGTAATGGGTAATTGGTAATGGGTAAGAAAATTCTACCTATTCCATTATACCTAAATCCGATTTACTAAAGTTGCACTAGCTTGATCAACTGGCATTAATATCACTTCATTAATATTAACGTGAGCCGGTCGGGTAGCACAGAAAAATACTACATCAGCGATATCATCAGCAGTCAAAGGTTGCATTCCTTGATATACTTTTTTTGCTCGTTCCGTATCTCCGTGAAACCGCACTTGACTAAATTCTGTTTCTACCATTCCTGGATCAACGGAAGTCACCCGTACAGGAGTACCCAACAAATCTAATTTTAATCCTTCGGAAATAGCTTTAACTGCTGCTTTTGTGCCACAATAAACGTTACCACCGGGATAAGTTTGATGTCCCGCAATAGAACCGATATTAATTACATGACCTTTATTCCGTTGTACCATTCCGGGGACTATGTAACGGGTAAGGTAGAGTAAACCTTTGATATTAGTATCTATCATTTCCTCCCAGTCTTGGCAGTCGCCTTCATATAATTTATCTAAACCGCGACTTAAACCAGCGTTGTTGATTAAAATGTCAATTTCTGACCATTCGGGTGGTAAATTAGCAATAGCAGATTCAACGGCCGAGCGATCGCATACATCCAACTGAAGTAAATGAGTTTCTACACCATATAATTTATTAAGTTCCCGTGCTTTTTCTTCCAACTTTTCTAAGCGTCGCGCTGCTAAAATCAATTTTGCATTTTCACGCCCAAAGACTTTAGCACAAGCAGCACCTATTCCGCTACTTGCACCGGTTATTAATATAGTTTGGGTGTTGAGAGCAATCATTTTTCACGCCTCAAAAATACTATCAAACATTTCTCGCTTTACTCTAAAATTAACATTCCTGATTTGTTGGTACTGGTTTACCAGCCTTTACATCTACAATATCTTTACCATTTGGTAGGACATTTTGCGCTCTTCTCTGCGCCTCAGCGTCTCTGCGTGAGATAAAAATCCTTCAACGGAGAGGGGGAGATTCGAACTCCCGGAAGCTTTCACTTCACCTGATTTCAAGTCAGGCGCAATCGACCACTCTGCCACCTCTCCAAATTATCTGTCAACTTGTTAAACACAAAAACCGACAGATAACAGTATAGCCTATAATTACGCCGTTGGCACTACTAAAGTAGAAGAATTATAAAAAATTTCTGCCGATACCACCTGGAAGTCATCATCTACCCAAACCAGGGAAGCTTTTGTTACCACACCCCCCTCTAACTCAACCAGGGAAAAATTCCGCCGTTTTCCCCCATTTTCTGAGATAATTCTGGGTACATTCGCCGCATTTAAATAAATAGTTCCCTCTGGACTTCTAAATATAGCTTTTCTTAACACCTTCTTAGTGTGGCGCAGATTTCGGTGCATATGACCAAAAGCCACTAGAGAAACCATTTTGTTCATATTGATACTTTGAGAAATCGCTGCTGCTAAGTCAGGATCACCAAAGTCACCACCAATAGGATGCCAATCTTTACCACAGGGGTCTTCAGGGCGATCGCCTAACCCCGTCGGTCCATTATGACCCAAAAAAATAATATTCTCACAAGCTGCACTTTTCACCGCTTGCACGATTTTATCTGCTGACTCTTCCATACTGCTGACACCATACCGTTGTTTACAGATATCAGCAAATCTCCACTCTGATCCACCCCAGGTAAAAGGACGACTACCCACTACTGTTAAATTCCAATCTGGAAAATCCAATTTACCATAACCGACTTGGGCAGATCCTAATAAATCTAATTGTTTCTGTACCCGGTCTTCCTTAGTGCGGTCATAAGGACATTTTTTCCGTCCCCATTCAGTGGCAGTGTACCATGCGTCGTGGTTGCCCATCACTGCTGCTTTGGGAATATCCAAGGAAGCGATCGCTCTAACCACATCCACTGACTCATTACCAAAATCTCCCACAAACAGCACTAAGTCAACACCCAGATGCTTGAGTGCGATACCATCTTCTACTTCCCATAGGTCGTGAACATCGCCAACTACAGCGATTTTCACAGGTTTTGATTGAGTTTTCTGACTGGTCATGCCACTTTAAAAAGCCATATCCATATATATATCAGGATAAGAAACTCTACCCCATTTGGAAATAAATTGGGAGCATCCCAATGAAGGAAAAAATAAACGCAGCCACACCAAAAACCCACTGAAACTCTATTCCCTTTGTGTACTTTGCGTCCTTGGCGGATGTTTGGATACCTGTTAAAGGTAGGAATGGTCAAGCCTCAATTAGTTGATTACGATTGATTACGATGCCTGTTGAAAAACAACATATCATGACTGCCCCTAAAGGAGCAATCTGTTCGCCTACATCCACTGTTCCTTAGCACGGCAAAATATCTTCGCAGTTCGACACTTCGGCAATCTCAGTGACCGCAAGCTCACTGACCACCACGCTCAGATACTTTGCCGAGCGTGGTTTTGACTCACTCGATTTTCTTATAACTTTCTGGGCTTAATGGCTTGTGCAGGATTTCCTGCATAAATTGTCATTGATGCTAATGATTTAACAGCTACTCCACCCAGAGTTAATACAGCACCTTTACCGACAGTCACCCCAGGTCCAATTATTGACTTAGCAGCAATCCAACTACCTTCCTCAATATAAATTGGGGCAATTTTTAATTCAAAATCAGGGTGATTCCAGTCATGATTACCTGTGCAAAGATAGACATCTTGAGATATGCAAGCATGACTTTCTATGGTCACATGAGCTAGGTTATCTATCCAAGCATTTTCACCAATCCAGACATAATCACCGACAGTTAAGCGCCAAGGAAATTTTACCCGCACTTTTGGTTTTAGGCGCACACCTTGACCAATAGTAGCTCCAAAAATGCGGAGTATTTGCACTTTGACCGATGAAATGGGTAACCAAGAACTTTCAACTAGAGGTGATCCCAGGAAGTACCAGCACAGTTGTTTCCAATAGGGTGCACCGGGGGTATAGTTACCCAGACTGTAGTTATCTAATCGCATATTCGTAATAGACTTCTCTGAAAAAGATGTAGGGACAATTCATGAATTGTCCCTACGAATGGGTTTCAGGTTATGCTTATGTAATTTTCGGGCAGGTCTAATAGGAAAACGAGGATTTCCGCGCCTTAAATTTCTTCGGGATTAATCCCCATTTCTTGCAGTTTTGCTGCTAATTTAGCGGCTTTCTCTTCGGCTTGTTCAGCCCTTTGGCGTTCTTGTTCAGCCCTTTGACGTTCTTGTTCAGCCCTTTGGCGCTCTTGTTCTAATAATTCAGAACCCCAAAGAAGCAAATTACCGGATTCATCCCACCAGCGCAACCAAAAGGTTACCATTTCTGCTTTTTTACCTCTCCATACACCCAAAAACAGGTTTAAAGTTGCTAGGTAAAATCTTCCCTGTTCATCTGGGGATTGTTGCTGGTATTTACCGTCTGTTAAATGATAAACATCTAAGGTTCCGGTTTGAGGATGGAAGATCACATATACAGGGACTTTTAAAATTTGTTCATAAAAATACCATTTACCATAGGGATAATGGGGATTAATAGAATATTCTCCCCCCTCAGTAGCAGAGATAAATTCCATCACAATGGCGGGGGGTTCTCCTTCGGCGTGGGGAGTATAACTCCGGCGCACTTCTCCCTCTGGCAGGGGATGAACTACAGGTATATAAACCCAGTCGGGGGCTTTGACGATGGTTTTGTCGCCCACTGTGGCGCATAGCCCAAAATTGGAAGCAATGAGCATGGATTCTAAGATTAATCCAGCCAGTTCTAAGGATTCTCGCAAAGCTGCGGCTAAGAGGGGTTGAAGATTACTTTCCACTGGTTCGTCTGGTAGGGGGAAATCCGCTGGCAGTTTTTCCCATCTCACAGGGGGTAATGTGTATAAGGGATGGCGTTCTATAACTGTCATGGTGTTAAGCAATGGCTGTTTATTTATTGTATTCCGTGTGGATAATTATCGACATTTCCAGGAAATCAGCACATACTTGTTTATTTAGGGTTTGCTGAAAAAGTCCCTTCGTTGAGGCAGGGAATAGGGAATAGGGAATAGTTTTAGCTATCTGTTATCCCCAGATTTTCTAATTTATCAGACCCAAAATGCACAGTTTTTAAGGTATACCCTTCAAAAATCTTGCACTTTCTTTCCTCCTGATCAGCCTCAAACCTTTGATTTACGAGTATTTTGGGTTTATTCAGCAAGCCCTATTTATCCCTTTGATTAAAACTAGCCTCTATTAAATTTATACTGAGCAGAATTTCTGCTAATACTCGCTGCAATGCGTAATACAAACCATATTTACCATCTAAAATGCCTCCTTTGACAATCAGGCAATAAACCAGTATAATTAATGGGGCGATGATTTTTCGCTTACGCAGACGATCGCCTAAACTAAGTTCATGGTTCGGGGTTTCTAGGAGTTTTTTGGACTCAATCACCATGTAACGTTGTTGCGCCCATAACCAGCGATTTAATGGTTTGCGATCGTCGTGGTAAATGTATGCTGTCAGTTGACTAGAGTTACCTTCTACTAAAACCCGATGAGCGTGTCCATCATCTTGATAATTTGCTTTTTCTATTCTGTATAATATCTGGCGGGGTGGAAGTAGAGTACCTCTTAAAGGTTTACCAAACACACAATATTTAAATCTAGCAAAGTAACCGTCAATGGTAGTATCTAGAGGTAAATTTTTAATCTCCGTAATTAGTTCATCAGTTAAGATATAATCAGCATCCAGAGATAAAACCCATTCTGATTTAACTTGCTCTAAGCCATAATTGCATTGACTTGCAAAGGAATCAAATTTACGTTTAACTACTGTGACTTGGGGATAATTTGAGAGAATTTCTAAGGTTTGATCTGTGCTGTAACTATCAATAACAATAATTTGTTTTGCCCAGGTGAGTTTTTCTAGGGTGCGATCGATGTTGGGGGCTTCGTTATAAGTGAGGATGAGGGGGGTAATTTGTTCTAGCATATAGTGATCTGATTTGATTCATGAATTTTTTGTAGAGGCAGGGAACAGGGAACAGGGAACAGGGAACAGGAAAGAAGGCTGTCAGTATTTATGGTGAGCGAAGCCGAACCATGTATGGAGTTCTGTTCAAAAATCAAATATTAGTCCTATAGTTGGGTTAAATTTAAGCTGTCCATTGATAGTTATCCACACGGGAGCCAGGGAATGAATTAAGAGTCTCAAAGCTCAAGTCGGTTAAAAACCGACTGAGAAATTATAGTTTCATGGCGGCTATATGCTTCCTCCAGTGTGGAAGAACACAGCATTGATTTCCACAAGTAAGGTATTCTACCTGCAAATTTAAATTCAATATTTGTATACCCCTCTGTTGTTAATAAATTTTTTAATGTTTTCACAGAGAAAAACTTGATATGTCCACCATCCCAAAGAGCAGTGAAGTGTTTATCCATTTTTCCAGAGATAGCCAGGGCTAAGTTTTTCAAATAACCATGATAGGGTGTAGTTAAAATTAACCGCCCATTGGGTTTGAGTAGTTGTTTAGTATTCCTAACTATAGCTTTAGGGTCAAATAAATGTTCAATTACCTCGCAGGAAATAATAAGATCAAATTGCCCTCCTATTTCTGTATAGGGTAAATCATATATACTTCCCTGGATAAAACGACAATCAGGAAATTTTTCCTGGGCTAATTGCACACCTGATTTAGACTCTTCCACTCCGATAACTTCATACCCTTGTTGTGCAATTAAATTAGTTAAACTACCATTGCCACAGCCAATATCTAAAATGCGTGGTTTTGGTTGATTTTTTAGGGGGGGGAAGCAGAATATACCATTTCTAATAAAGAATTAATCAGATATTTATGATGGTGTCCGCTGTCAGCATTGGCGTAGTAATATTCGTGTTTATTAGACATTAAATATTTCTCCTTTAAATAATTTTTGTAATTTATCCACGGCATAAATTCCCTAGCTAAAGGCGTAATAAGGATTACTCACCATTATCGCTGGCTTAATGGCAAAGGCATTTGTTTAAATGGCTTATTCCCATTCCCACCTCCTTTTTCTCAATCAATTGCTTTTAATAGCTTTTAAAGGGGTGTTTTCTCACGCATTTGCATAACTTTCTTGTCTACTTTCTCTCCTTGTCTTCCAAGTCTTGCCCTCACGACAATGTAAAAAATCTACCCCTGTGAGGTGGGGTGGAGGTTGGTCTAAATCTGTTGCTTGTTCTAATAATGAAATTGTGGTTCTTTATTGTCATCAATGACACTGATTGATCCCCCCAACCTCGTACTGGATATGCAAAACTGAATCAATCTTAGTTAAATTAGTAAGCATCGGGATTCAATCGGAGGAAATATGAGTGAATCGACATTGCTAAACTTAGATCAATCGACACCAGATTCAACCCCAGATTTTGTTAATCCCCCCACCCAGGATGAATTACTATATGATGACGGCATCCCCATGGAAACCTATCGCCATAAACTGCAAATGGATTTACTAGTTGATCCCCTAGCTGCTTGGTTAGGGGATCAAGATGCCTTTGTGGGGGGTAATATGTTTGTTTACTTTAGTCCCCATCAATTGAAAAACCATGATTTCCGTGGTCCGGATATGTTTGCTGTGTTGGATGTTCCCAAGGGAGAGCGCAAATGTTGGGTAACTTGGGAAGAGGGTAAAGGTCCAGATGTGGTAGTAGAGTTGCTATCCTCTAGCACTGCTTCCAGAGACAAGACAGACAAAAAAGAAATATACCAAAACAGGCTCAGAGTACCAGAATACTTTTGGTATGATCCTTTTAATCCCAATGAGTTTGCTGGTTTCATCATCAGGGATTATGGATATGAACCAATCATTCCCGATGAGCAAAACAGGCTGATCAGTCAAAAATTAGGTTTAGCTCTAGTGCGTTGGGCGGGAGAATTTGGGGGAGCCAACGCCGTCTGGGTAAGGTGGGCAACTTTAGACGGGGTTCTACTACCTACAGCCCGTGAATTAGCTCAACAAGCACAGCAAGAAGCTCAACAAGCACAGCAAGAAGCCCAACAAGCACAGCAAGAAGCCCAACAGGCACAGCAAGAAGCTCAACAGGCACAGCAAAGAGCAGAGGCTGCGGAATTGTTACTGGCACAGGAGCGCCAACAAAGGGAGGAATTGCTGGCAAAATTACAGACAATGGGGATAAATCCTGATCAACTTTAGAGGCTGTTTTATAAATTTTCAAGAGGAAATTAGCTAGTTATACTAAAAACGGATGATTGCTAGACTTTTGCCCAGGCAAAAATCTTTGGATAGCAATACTCTTAGCGATTTAAATAGGGTTTGCTGAATAAACCTAAAACCTTGATGTATCAAAGGTTAGAGGCTGATAAACACAGAAATTAGTGCAAGGGTTTTGAAGGGTATACCGGAAAAAGTGTGCATTTTTGGGGATTTCAAGAGATGGCAAAGAAATTTTCAAATCTCCTCCTGACTCCTGACTCCTGACTCCTGACTCCTATGCCCTCACGGAAAGACTTTCTCAGCAACCCCTAAATAGTAAGGCTGTAACCCGTTTTTAGTATAGTCATTTGCCAACTTTCACTAACTTAATGCTATACTTTCCTCATGGCATACATACCACTGGTGAAAAGCGGTCAAATTTTTGGGATTGCATCCAACCCACCTTCCGCACCCTAAACTGTCACACAACGAAAAATGGTCATTTGGGGATTTGAGATTGGCGAACTGCTTGCAGCAGCGCTTCGCTATCGCTACCTAAACTTTAGACCATTTTGTATTAAAATTATCCTCAAAGGTCTTCAAAAATCCGAAATTACCGATTGTGACACTGGGGGGTGCGGAATGTGGGATAAAACCATTAAAATTCAAGGCTTCCCCCTGCCATCACAGGGGTAGGTTTTTTTGCTGAGGTGCTTCACTTTGATACATGATTCATTCGGGTGCGATCGCCCATTTTTGAGAAGCATTGTTATAGAAATTTCACAGGGACATCACTAATTTTAATCGGGAAGAAATTCTGGATCAAGTAGATCATCTGCAGAAAACGGACAACTTTCAGGAAAAAGATGAGCAGGTAATTCACTTTTTTTGATAGCCTGTCTTCTGGCTTTAACATAAATTTCTGCAATTTCTTGCAAGAAATAGTTATACAACGTTTTAGACTTTAACAATAACTCAAGCTCAAATCGAAAGTTATCAATTTCATTTTGCCAACCTTTGGCACAGTATTCTTTTTCAGAGTTCCAATACTTATACAAGAGTAAGTGAATGAGCAATTGACGCAGGTAACTGTCAACTTTCCGCCTTTGTTCATTACCCAAACTGAGAATTTCCTCCTTTAAATGTAAAAAATCTAATTCCTCAATGCGATTATTTTCTAGTAATTTATAAGTTTCTTCCAGCCAAAGGAAATAATCTTGTTCGTAAAGAACATTAATTGTGTTCATGAAAGCACCTAAGTATTGTTTACTCTATTTTGACGCTCCCCGCCTTAAAAGGCTATCCATTATAAACATCTTTCTTAACAATCTTAAAACCTATACTTGGTAAAGGTTTCAAGACTTTTGAATTTACCTGATCTTGACAAAATGCACCTCATCTTTATTGATAAAAACTTCATTTTATTGAGAATCAGCAACGAAGGATTAAGGGTTGGGGGTCTGCAAGCGATCGCTCTCATGAATATTAAGAAAGATGTTTATAATGGATAGCTTATTAAGGGGAGTAAGGGGGGATCCTTACAAGGGTAGGTTTTTTACATTGTCGTGAGGGCAAGACTTGGGGGACAAGGAAGGACAGTGGACAAGGGAGGAAAACAGTACAAAATCATCTTCTCTTGGTAACAAAAAGACCATTGTGCTGATAAAATCTTCCTTGTCTACTTTCCCTCCTTGTCTTCCTGGTCCTGCCTCAACAGATAATATTAAAAACCTACCCTTGTGAGGTAAGGGGGGATCTGGATAAAACCTGATACTTCTCAGACATCCTCTCAAAAACAATTATTGTTAATTACCAGTTCGACTCCAAAAATAGCATTATTTAGGGAAACTGTCAATCCCTAAGCAGATCAGTCAGGGTTATGACTGCCCCTAAAGGAGCAAGCTGTTGTGCATTTAATTTGTATAAGTGGAACAGGCATCTTGCCTGTTAAACAAGAGTTCAGAATATTAGGATTATACAATTTAGCTGTGTAACTGCTTATCTGCTATATAAAACCTAGACAAAACTAGACTTTACTTTCTACTTCAACGGGAGCATGGGAGCAGTTATCCCTCAGTAGACTTTCACGCCTTAGCCAGACGCGATTGTGTTCCAATTAAGTTTCTGAAAAAGACTACCACCATCATTGCTTGGTTTTCGCGTCGGCAATAGTCTCAATTCAATACTTGATATCACCGTATTATATATCAAGTAGTTGATTTTTTCCTAAAAATATATTGATTTTTGTCAATATAAGTATAGTTTTGTCTATGAAATTGTCAACTTAGGACTTGCTCCTAAATTAGGAATTTATTTAAACGAATCTATTAACATCATGATTAGTTAATTAGGGTTTGCTGAAAAAGTCTCTTCGTTAAGGCAGGGAATAGGGAATAGGGAATAGGCAAGAGTTTGGGTGATCTGTTAGTAACCAATTCTTTGAAATTTCACCCGGAAAATGCACGCTTTTAGGAGTATACCCCTGAAAAATCCTGCACTGATTTCCTAATTTTTCACCTGAAACCCTTGATTTATCAAGGTTTTGAGTTTATTCAGCAAGCCCTAATTAAATTCTGATATCCATATTATGAATAAAGTAAGCGGGACTTTGAGCGACTTTCTGATTAACAAAATTTCGATTTCTGATATATATATTATTCCCTGGCTTTAATGAAGCAACAGGGTTACTTAAAATTTCTCTAGTATATGGATTATAGAAGACTTTGATAAATCCTGTTTGGGTAAGTTTATCATGCAGCGCCGGCGATACTGTCTCTATAACAATCAACGATAATGTCTGATTATTGAGTGTTTCTAATGCTCCTGCAAAAGCTTGGTCTTCATACCCTTCTACATCAATTTTTATGGCTGAAGGAAAACCATAAATTTTAGATAATTCATCAATTGTTGTGATATTAACTAACTCTGTCTTATTTGTTAAATGAGTTATGGAATCTGATAATATTTGATTTTGACAGCCTGCATCTGTGCTGATTACGCCCTGAGAAATTGATGATCCCACAGCATACTGAAAACATTTAACTTGATCATGTAAGTTATTAATGCCTATATTTTCAATTAGCTTATGGAAGGTGTTACTCACTGGTTCCAACGCAATCACAGAAGCATTACTTACGCCTCCAGCTAGCAAAGAATAAGAGCCAATGTTTGCACCAATATCAAAAAACAAATCATCTTTTGATAAGAAATGAAGAATTAGGCACATATCCACAAACTCATGAAGACCAACATAAATATTACCTGTAGCTCCTGTTTCCCCCCCTCTAATAATAATATTTGTATTTTCCACAAAACGGAAAACAAAAGCGGATAATGATTGGTTAGCTAATCTATAATGTAATTGCCAATGGACAAAATTGATTAATGCTTTCCATGGTTTTGAAGAAGAAAGCGGATGAGAAATCAAAAAATTTAATGTGTTATTTAAAAAGAACATTTTGACTAAAATTGTAAATTGTAATTTGTTTGTAAAACTCGGAAAATATAATTAAAACCAGTCGGTTTTCAACCGACTTAAGCTTTGAGATTCTTAATTCATTCCCCGGTTTCGGTGTGTGGATCACTATTCACCGGCTCCCTCACCGTTGTACGCGGTTATAAAAATTAATGAGATCTTCCCCCATTTTCAGGGAACTAAAACGTTGAATATTCTCCAGTCCCGCCTGCACTAGCTTTGTTGCTTCCTCCGATTGGTTGAGTAAAAAATCACACTGTGCAACTATGGCTGATAAATCATCAGGACTGGCCATCAGAGCAGCATTACCAACTATTTCAGGGAGAGAACCACTGTTAGAGCAAACAACTGGACAGCCAAAAGCCATCGCTTCTAAAGGAGGCCAACCAAATCCCTCATAGTAACTGGGAAAAAGCAAGATGGAAGCCTTCAGGTATAGGGAGGATACCGCCTGATCATTGGGATAGGAAACAAAGGTAATTTTGTCACCTACTTGCAGTTCTTGAATGATCATTTGCAGATCCATATCTGGGGGAGACCCAGCCATCACCAATGACAGGGGGTGACTCTTGACCAGTTCGGCAAAAACTCGAATTACCGTTGCTCGGTTCTTATAGAAGCCATTGTTACCAATGTGCAAAATTATTCTTTTTCCATCCCGCACTCGTTCCTGCCATCCGGGGATTTCTGCCGGGATTAAATCTAATAAGCTACTCCTAATACTAGGGAAAATCACGGTGGGAACAATTTGATTGCTAACGTTCTGTTGAAAGTCCTGACCTGTGCAGGTGCTGTCAACACATATATTTTTCTGGGATTTGAGGGATTTTAAGTTTTCTCTAATTAACCAGCGGGCGAAAAAACCAGGCGGGGGTATGGGAAATTCCCCTTTTTGTTGCAAAACGGGAATTAAATCGTGAAGGGTGACCACACATTTTTCTGGCGGTATTTTCCTGAGAACATAGCAGGTACTACCATCCATCAGGTGAAATATGTCGCCATTGTATTTGCACATATATTTACGCAACTGTAGCGGGGAAATCAATAGTAACCAAAGCTGTTGAAACCGTTTTTTCAGTTTAGCCGGGAGAAAAAACAGATCAGGGACAAGGTTCAGTAAGTCAATCCTGGTCAGTCGGACTTTTTGTGAGTAAGAATCTAAGGTTTCCGTCACCATGTCCACATAAATCAGCATACTGCCTACAGACTCAGTGGAACAAGTGGTGATTAATGCTACTTCTAACACACCTTGATTATCGTTAAGGGAAGGTAAAAATCCAGCCGATATTTCGGTCAATTTATCGGTCAATTTATCGGTCAATTTATCGGTCAATTTCAGAGTTTCCTATTGTTATATTTTGGGTTATATTCTGGGTTTGATGCCAAAAAAAAGCTTGCCAATACTTGGCGAAGGACAATACTAACCCCAGGGAGAAAGCAATAAAAAAAGTAATAAATGGGTCTGCCAATATTTGCCCAGATACCATCAAGCTACCAATGTTTGCCAGGAAAAAGGCTAAAATTCCACCTGTGTAAACCCCTAAGTAGATTTGCGACTTGAATAGGGCCTGCACTTGTACCCATGCTGAAAGGACTAAACTGAGCAGCAGCAGGACTAAGGCTATAAAACCCGGTACTCCCAATTCGACCATCATCCTACTGGTGCCACTTTCTTGCCAAGTTCTCGGTCTTTGGACATTGAAAATGGCAAGATTCTGGCTCCCTGGGGAAGCTGATCCAAGACCGGCTCCAAAAAATCCCGACTGACGCACTGTTTCAATCAAGGCATCAAAATTATGTCGTCGAAAGTCTTCACCCGCAACAGCAAAATGATCTTGGTAATATCTGACGTAGGTGGAATCTTCTCCCAGATCGTTGCCAATATATATCATAATTAGCAGTGGAATCAGTAGAACGGGCAAAACGGAAAAGATCCGCCCGCCACGGGCTTGGGCATAGATCAAAGTAAAAACTATTGCCGCTACGGGTAACATATAAAGCATCTTGCGACGACCACAGAAAAACAGGGCGGCGATCGCTATGACACAAATAGCTAACCAGAGGTAGCGTTGCCTCGGTTTCGAGGTGGTGCACAGAAAAAAACTGAGCATAGAAGTTGTTGAAGCGTGCCAGCCCATGACATCTGGGGAACGGTAAAAACCTGCTATCAGCTTGACAATGTAGCCAGTACTATATCGCACCCAATCAAAGTCTAAGGCACTGGTACCTATAAGAGTCCATCCAGGTACGACGTTAAGGTATTCTAAAAATGTGCCACTCAGCATGACCACGGAGAGGAGACAATAAAAACTAAATAGTCTTTGGATATCTTCCAGAGATTGGGCAAAGTGAAAACCCACTAAAATCGCCGCCAAGAAAACGCCATAGTTAAAGATGCCAAAGACTGTCATGAGCCAGGAGTTGGCACTATAGGTCAGAGAAATCAAGGCTGGGGGGATGCAGGCCAGCGCAAACCAGTTAAAACTGCGGTTCACATTGGGATACATTCGCCAGAATGAATGCAACCAGTCTTTTTGTCCCGACAACCCCAGGATTATACCCAATATAATTGGCACACTTGCTAACAGGACACTAGAGGGGGCACCGGGGATCATTTTTCTCAGGGGGTCTTGTACTGCTGCTAGAAATACTAGCCAGTATATCCCCCGCCGCCAATTGCCTAGGGCGAGAATCGCCCCTAAAACTGAAATCAGTAATACTATACCAGATGCCATAAATCACTTTCCATTGTTGCTGGTAACAGTTAGGGGTTGCTGAGAAAGTCTTTCCGTGAGGGCATAGGAGTCAGGAGTCAGGAGTCAGGAGTCAGGAGGAGATTTGAAAATTTCTTTGCTATCTCTTGAAATCCCAAAAAATGCACACTTTTTCCGGTATACCCTTCAAAACCCTTGCACTAATTTCTGTGTTTATCAGCCTCTAACCTTTGATATATCAAGGTTTTAGGTTTATTCAGCAAACCCCAGTTAACTCCGCACATAACGAATGGCTTCTGTAATACCACAGACTACTTTTTGGTAATTATATTCCATCATCACTTTTCTCTGGGCGTTACTTCCCATCTCAGCCAGCTTTTCTTGACCTAGTTTGATCGCTGTGGCTAGGCGATCGCCTAACTTGTCTATTTGTCCCATGGGGTAAGTCCAACCAGTTTCCGGTGCAATCAGGTCAAAATGGCATCCTACTTGATCGGAAACAATCGCTGGTAGTCCACAGGCCATGGCTTCATTGACCACTAGCCCCCAGGTTTCACCGGCATCAGAGGGGAGGACGAGACAGTCGGACACCAGGTAAGCAGCAATGATTTCACTCTGGTTGAGAAACCCGGCAAACCTAACTGGTAGTTGGTGATCGCGGACAAATTGTTCACAGATAGGGCGTAATTCCCCGTCTCCCACCATCAGTAGTTGCCCTGTGGGTTGATGGTTTTGTTGTAATAGGGCGATCGCCTGGAGTAAATCTAGGGGATGTTTTTTAGGAATAAACTTAGCACAGTAAAGGAAGGTGACGGTGTGGGGGTCTAAGCGGAATTTTTCTAGAAGAGAGGATTTTTCACTAAGGATCTGACTGGTATCGGCGGTAAATCTTTCGTTGTCTATACAATAGGGGGTAGAAAATAGTTTTTCTGGTGCTACACCATTGTTGAGATAAAACTGTTGGTTAGCTTTTCCAATATACAAACAGGCACTATACTGACTAATTAATAGCCGTTGCAGTTGTTTTTTCCACCATGCCCTATGGGCAAGATGATTAGATTCCCCCCGGACAATACAGGGAATGCTATACAATCGGCAAGCTACCAGGAGTTGCAGGCAGCTTTTAACAACCCAACCATTGACGATAAAAACATCCCAATTGCCGTTTTTGACGATCGCAAAAATTTCTGGGGTATCACAGCCCCCAGAGTTGGTTACAGATGGTGTTTGGGCAATATTTGTTAAAACTTGATATTCATAGCCATTCAATAAAGGAACATCCCACTCAAAAGCCACCCCAAATCCATCTCCCTGCTGCATAGCATTGGGAATCATACAGAAAAAGACGTGCAGATCGATGTCGGCGTTCTGGGCTAATAGGCGAAACCAGGGTACTTGATATTGAATTGGGTGGGTGGTGAGAATACCGACTTTAAAGACCATAATTAAAAGACCATAATTAAAAGACCATAATTAGGGGTTGCTGAGAAAGTCTTTCCGTGAGGGCATAGGAGTCAGGAGTCAGGAGTCAGGAGTCATGAGTCAGGAGGAGATTTGAAAATTTCTTTGCCATCTCTTGAAATCCCAAAAAATGCACATTCCGGTATACCCTTCAAAACCCTTGCACTAATTTCTGTGTTTATCAGCCTCTAACCTTTGATATATCAAGGTTTTAGGTTTATTCAGCAAGCCCTAATTAAAACAGGACTTACGTAAAAGGGAATGAAAGTAGGGGTAATTCATGAATTACCCCTACACAAGAATAAGGTTTTAAGTCACATCTTGCGTAAGTCCTATAAAAGTTAAAAGTAACTAATTAAAGGCTTTGAAACTTTCTGCCATCGGAATCGCTCTGTATTTTCCAGTGCCATGGTAGAATAACTGCTCCAAGTTTCCCTATCAGTCAGCAAAGATTGAATTAGTGGAATCTGCTCCTGGATTTGTTGTGGATCAATGACTATACCACCCAGTCCAGCCACTTCGGGTGGAGCGCACACATCCGCCACAATAGTTGGAGTCCCAAAGGCTTGGGCTTCTACTGCGGGTATACCAAAGGACTCTGAACGGCTTAAAAGACAAAATGCCCGAGCGCGGCGATAGTGTTCCCGTAGTTGACTGACAGATACTTTACCAGTAATTGTGACAAAATTACTGAGGTTGAGGGCTTGTATTAATGTTTCAATTTTCGAGCGGTAATCATCCGTACTCCAAGGACCGACTAGGGTTAAATGAACACGGGTGTTTAATTCGTGGAGTCTTGAGAATACTTTGACAACATCTTCAATGGCTTTGTGGGGTGTCATTGCGGAAACAGTCAGGATTTCTAATGGACGTTGTTCAAAGGTTAGGTATTGACTTTGAGCCACTTGGTAGGTTTCCTCATCAATACCAACATAAAGAATTTTACCAGCTTGAGGTTTTACCCCCGCATCGTTTTCGTAGAGTCTGGCGACATATTCAGATAAATAAAACATGGCCTGTGCTTTTTTTTGGGCTTGTTTGTAGCCCTGTCTTTGCAGCCAGGCCTTCAGGCGATCGCCAATTGTGTAGTGAAATTCCCTAACATAACACCAGGGATTCTGGGCAATAACCACTTGGGGTAATTTAGTTCCCGGAACCAGAGCGCCGGAGGTTGAAATAATTAGTTGAGCTTCTAGTTGGGTCAGGAGGGACTCTAACTGAGTAAATTGCCACCAAAGTCGAGCCGGCCAGTTTTCACCAAAATTAGGACACTCTATCCAGTGAAAACTCGATCCTAGGTCGCAACAAAGATCCCGATTGTTGTGGTGATGTAGAACAAAAAATTGATGGCGATCGCCATGATACTTGGCCAACATTCGTAAATGCCCAGAAATGACGTGTCTACCTGACATATGATTAATGGGCAGAGCATCTATGACAATATTCATATATAGGAATCCGGTTTGATTTATGAATTTTTCGTAGAGGCAGGGAACACTTCGACAAGCTCAGTGCATCGCAGGGAACAGGGAATAGGGAACACCGAAAGAAGGTCTTATACAGGACTTTTTGTCAGTAGTCCGTACTGGATCACGGGGAACGGGTCGGGGTCAAACAATATTTGATACACTAATCATAACTTGACAAACATCCTCTTAGTTAGGGTTTGCTGAATAAACCTAAAACCTTGATATATCAAAGGTTAGAGGCTGATAAACACAGAAATTAGTGCAAGGGTTTTGAAGGGTATACCGGAAAAAGTGTGCATTTTTGGGGATTTCAAGAGATGGCAAAGAAATTTTCAAATCTCTTCCTGACTCCTGACTCCTGACCCCTGACTCCTGACTCCTATGCCCTCACGCAAAGACTTTCTCAGCAACCCCTAGTTAGCGAAAAACTATTGGATAGGATGGTCCTTGACTAATCTTATGAATGGCTAAACTCAGCCCTCTGGCTTCTGCAATTAAGGTGGGGAAGATCCACCAAGGATGAGTGATATGGTGTTTTGTGCGAATGGAGCGCAATGGTCGCCAAAGTATTTGCCATAGCCAGCCATTGGGTTTTGACTTTAACAGGTAATAGTAAGCTCCCACAGCATGGGCGGGTTGGGCAGTTCTCAGGTGGTGACCATAGCTGCGTGTTCCTCCCCTTTCTACCCGTAGGTGGTGAATCAGGGCTTTCGGTTCGTAGGTAATCAAACCGTATTTTTGACAGTAGCGATGGGCAAATTCCGCCTCATAGCGGTATGCAGCCCCTATGAAGTTTTCATCAAATCCCCCCAGGGCGATCGCCACAGTGCGCTTAATGGAAAAATTGCCCCCCATAAACTCCGTAATTTGCCGGGGAATGTTACTGGTAAAGCGAAATGGCTCCCCTGGTTGTAATGTCAGAGATTTTTCCCCGGGCTGTAGTACCTGTCCTGCAACCAGATCAGCTTGTTGATGGGCTTGCTGGTGAGCCTGTAGTAAATCCTCATGGGGGATAATATCATCATCGAGGAAAAGGACTATCTCACCTTTAGCTTCCAGGATTCCCCGGTTCATGGCCATGGGAATAGATGGTTGAGGTAGGCGAACCCAACGAATAGCGCCTTGTTCGGCCAAGCTGTTTAATCTTGACTCAATTGTTACAGCATGATTTAAGGTCTGGTCAATCACCAAAAGTTCAAATTCTGGTGTCATTAGTCGCTGTAAGGACTCAATAGTATCAAGCAGCACTTCTCCCCGCTCATAGGTGGGGATGATCACTGAAAGTTTCATTAGTTTTTTCCCAGTCAAAAGGTTAGTTAGGGTTTGCTGAATAAACCTAAAACCTTGATATATCAAAGGTTAGAGGCTGATAAACACAGAAATTAGTGCAAGGGTTTTGAAGGGTATACCGGAAAAAGTGTGCATTTTTTGGGATTTCAAGAGATAGCAAAGAAATTTTCAAATCTCCTCCTGACTCCTGACTCCTGACTCCTGACTCCTATGCCCTCACGGAAAGACTTTCTCAGCAACCCCTAGTTAGGGTTTGCTGAAAAAGTTACAGCAGTTTCCGTTATGATGAGGTACAGATATTAATGATAAAACCCTTGTAGCGCAGGCATACTTCGACATAGTTCGACTCCGCACTTCGACACCGCCCTTCGACGTGGAGGTTGTTCTAAAAGCGACTTAATTACCTTTGTGGGCGATCGCCCCACGATTACCGCTATGCTAGGGATTGAAAATCGCCCGTCCCGAAGAAATCCTCTTCCTAGTCGGTTTTCAATCGACTTGAGCTTTTAGACTCTTAATTTATTCCCTGGATCCCTTGATTAATATTTATGATTTTGAGTATAAGATATACGGGCCATAACCAGTTTTTGATCCAATGTTTCTTGTGACTTTATATAAAATTCCTGGATTATCTTGAATATATTTATCAACATTAATGGATTCTTTCATCTGCAATCCTTGTTTTTGAATGATTTCTTCAAGATAAGATTCAGGTGATAAAATTACGTAGTCAAGATTATCAATAAAATTCTTGGTAGCATCATTAGTGCCAATGCCAAAAAATGGCTGATAAACTTTCCATCCTAGTAATCGGGCGGTTTGATAAAAATTCCAAGTTGAATCCCAAACTTTATACTCATTTTTGCCAATGTAAGATGTACTGATATTAACCAAGAGGTTAGGATTTCTCCCATCATAATTCCTCAATCCTGTTGCTGGTCTGATTAATAAGGAGAGGGTAATAGCCCAAATTAGTAATAAATATAAGTATTTTTTGCTGTGAGGAATCAATTTTTGAATAGGAGATTTTTTGTCTTGGCGATATAATTCACTCGATAAAGTTATAAAATAAGGCAGCACATAAATTACTCGATGAACGTAAACCCCACTATTCAAAACCAGAGATAGTGCAAATAAACTCGCAATTAATAATGCTTTATCTCGACGAGATATACAGCTAATTACAGCTAATAGGGGAAGAAAAGGGCTATTTTTAAAACTTACAAAAAGATTGATAATAGCACTCAAACCAAAACCCCCAACTCTCTCGCTAGTAAATTCAAGAAAATTACTAACTAAAATTCCCAACTGTCCTGTGATAGGAATTATGATTAATATACCTGTTATAATTACTGCTCCAGCAAATATTGCAATTAATTGCACACCACTAGTTAAACTATCTGTTCCCTTGGTGGTGACATACAACAAAGATAATAATTCCACCAGGATAAGTGGATACAGAATTAATGCACTTGGCCAAATAAAAACAGCTATGACGGATAAACTTCCCGCTAGACTAACTGGAACAAGGTTAGATTGGTGATTGTGGATACTGTCAATAGATAATCTCAGTAGCCAACAAGCTGCAAAACATATTGCAATTACCCAGCAGTCAATCCTATCTCCACGATAACTTTGAACAAATAAAGGATCTAGTAAAAGAGCAAGTCCCAGTAAAGCCGCAATCTTGAGAGGTACTTGGCGACTTGACAAATACCCCATAGTTGTTGTAGCTGCTAAACTGGCTCCTATTAAGCTCACAATTCTAGGTCCGACTATAGAAAAATGGGTGGCTTTAAAAGCTAACTCTTGCACTAAGCAACCTAAGTAAAATAGAGTGAGATATGGCCTATTATTGGCAACGTCCCAATTCATTCCCCAATCTGTATTAGAATTTAAAAAAGTACGTCCATAGTCAATTATTTGTACTTCGTCTTGCCAAATAGTTGGTGAGACAGTTAAAGTCAGACAATGAATCAAGAATACTATAACCAAAATTACAAACCAAAGTACCCAAAAGTTATTCCTCAATTGACTTATCTTATTACTGACCCACATCTTATTTAACTCCAGATAGAATGCTGTTTACTCTGTATAGGACTATTATTTGATTCTTGAAAAAGAGTATGATTATATAAGTGCCATAAAGCCATAATTAAATTAATAAATTAAATTAACAAATCAAACGAAAATCCTGACCCCTCTTCCTAGTACCTCTCGGCATAAATACGCCTACCTTTCACAAGTGTTTCAAATCACAGATTTTTCACCAACTTTAATGATGGGTTTACTTGCGCCAAGCTGTACTAGTCGGTTTTCAACCGACTTGAGCTTTTAGACGCTTAATTTATTCCCTGGCTTCCCCGTGTGGATAACTATCAACTCATCTTCTTAAAAACTCTTAACAGCCCCGACAATTATTTCTATCTGTGAAGTTGTCAACTCTGGGAACATGGGTAAGCGTAATAAACAATCAGACAGAAGGTTAGTATGATCCATCTTCCCGTTCACCCGTCCATAATGCTTACCAGCAGGAGAGCTATGTAAGGGAACATAGTGAAATACTGCATTAATACCTTGTTCTTTGAGGTAGTTAATTAGCTGGGTACGGGTTTGTAAATCCTCTAGCAGGATATAATACATATGTCCATTGTGCTGACAGTCAGGGGGAATGATAGGACGGCGTAATTTACCGGATTTTTCTACAGGTTCTAGCAGTTGATGATAATAATCCCATACTTTGAGGCGGTTGGTAATAATTTGTTGTGCTTCTTCAAGTTGTGCATAGAGGAAAGCGGCAATTAATTCTCCTGGTAAGTAACTAGAGCCTTTTTCTATCCAGGTATACTTATCTACCTGTCCCCGGAAAAATTGACTACGGTTAGTGCCTTTTTCCCGAATGATTTCCGCTGATTCTGTGAATTGGGGATTATTGATAATTAAAGCACCGCCTTCACCGGCGATAATATTTTTGGTTTCATGGAAACTAAAGCAAGCTAAGTCACCAAAACTACCAAGGGGTTTTCCTTTATAGGATGACATCAGTCCCTGGGCTGCATCTTCAATTAACAATAGTTGATGTTTGGTGGCAATTTGTTGCAAGGTATCCATTTCACAACCAACCCCGGCATAATGGACGGGGACAATGGCGCGGGTGCGGTGTGTAATAGCTGTTTCTACTAGGTTTTCATCTAAATTGAGGGTGTCGGGGCGGATATCTACAAATACGGGAATAGCTCCCCTGAGAACAAAGGCGTTGGCGGTGGAAACGAAGGTATAACTGGGCATAATTACCTCGTCTCCTGGTTCCAAATCAGCTAAAATAGCTGACATTTCTAGGGCGGCGGTGCAGGAGTGAGTCAGGAGGGCTTTATGGGAGTGGGTATGGGTTTCTAGCCATTGATGGCATTTTTTGGTATAATTACCATCCCCGGCGAGTTGTCCGGCGTGGTGAGCTTGGCTGATATACCATAGCTCTTTACCGGTCATGTAAGGTTTGTTAAAAGGTATTTTACTCATGCACGATATCAACTAAAACGAAAATAGCCGTTGATCAGTTAAAAGATGAATCAGCTAGAGACAATATCCTTAGAGGATGTTTTAAAAGTCCCTCATGATGTATCAAAAATTTTAGATCCCCCTAAATTCCCCTTGAAAAGGGGGACTTTGATTCTAGTTACCCCCTTATTAAGGAGGTTAGGGGGGATCTGCAAGTGTATAAAGTCACCATCTAAAACTTTTCAAACAACCTCTTAGTAACTCTGCTTATAAATGATTTATCAATCCCCACAAATCAGTAATAATATCTGGTTATAAATATTTTCTGGTTATAAATATTCTTATAATATACCCAATTCCAGCGAGAAAATGCAGCATTAGAGTAATTAATATCAATTTATTTTTTGGCGAAATTGATAATGTTAAACTAATTAGGTTAGAAAAAGCATTATTATTTTGGTTCAGTCCCAGTTTTTCAATCAACAAAATAGAAGCACTTAAATAAAGAATATAAGATGCTACTATGCATTGCCATCCAAAATTACCATGATATTGACGGAGTCCTGTTTCCATAAGAAGTGCATAAATTGTGATGGCAATCAAATATTGGAAACATGCATATTTAATTAATAAGTGATTAACAGCAGTTTTCCAATGAAGGATTATACATAATAAAGGGAACAATAAAGATCCTAGTAAAGAGAGAGGTATATTAGGCGAAAAATGAGACCACACTGTAAATAGACTTATTGTAACTCCATGATCTCCCCCTTCAGTTAGGCTACCTATGTACCATATATAATGACCAAGATATTGTATTCCTAACATAAAACAACCGATCAAAAGTGGAATTAAATTTACAAAGGTTAATTTTGTCCAACCAAACTGTTTAATAAAAAATATGGGATAACACACTAAAAACACAAAGAAAAAACTTGGTTTGATTATTATATTTAGGATTATTAAGAGTGATATCCAAACAATTCTATCTGCCTTAGGAGTTTTAATTTGTTCATAGGATTGCCAAAACAATAGTAATGCAAATGGCATTAAAAATATGGTTGTTGAATTATGCCAGATATTTGGAGGAGTGTTTCCAAGGTAATAATATCCTCCTACCATTAAACTGAGAGGTAAACTGAAAACAAAAGTTAACATTAATGAGTATACCTGGTAGAATCTATCTGTCAATTTTTGATTGGAAGAGATAGATAAACTATTACTGGGTAATATTAGGTTTTTCATTAAAAATTGTTTGGTAATTAAATATTTAGCTACTATAGAACAACTTAATACCAATATTGAAGCCAGATAAACAGTCTTCGTACCAGTTGAAAAAAATGTAATTATATATATTAATACGTAATATAAGAAATTGAAAGGAATTGATAGATTACCATTGGCTATTCTTATTACTGCTTTTGCATGTCCATTTATATCAGTGGAGATAGGAGTAAGTAGAAATCCGACAAAAATACTCAGACATATAGTGAAAATAACTACTGATGTTTGATCTATGAAAAAATTTTTTTGTTCATAATGGTCTCCAAGTCCAAAATTTGCCGCTTTTTTATATAGGTCAAATTTAGTCATGGCGGCCATCCAGCTAATTGCTGCTAGGAATGCACAGGTAAAGCTACTAATTACCCAGGGGTTGAGTAGTAGTTTAATGATGTATTGTAGTTTGGCTATGTTGTCTGGGGGAAGTGATCCCGCCAGTTGCACTTGCCATTTAATCACAATTTGTCCGTAGACTGTAAAGAGGATGGTTAAGAGGATGTAAAGATGATTCATCAGTATTATTGAAAATTGTATGTAATTGGTATGTAATTGAGTTGAAATAGTAATTAATTATTCTACAAGTAGATGATATATATCTACCGAGTTTCTAAACTTAAATCCTAAAGATAAATAGAGATTTAGAACAGCAACATTAGATATAGATATTGAACTTGTTAATTCTTGATAACCTTTTTCTAATAATCTTTTACAAGCAACACTCCAAAAATATTTGGATAGTCCTTTTCCTCTATACTCTTTACTTAAAGCATGGAGTAAAATTTTATTATCTGAATATGCCCAAAAACCTACTACAGAACCATAAAACATTAAACTAAAAACTTTTTTGGACTGCCAAAGGTCTCTTAACCACAAATCATATCTTAGATCGGCAAGATTTTGATTGATATTGAAATCTCTATGAAAGCGATCATAAGTAAATGCACCATAAACAATCTCACTGATATCTTCTATATTTAATGGTTCACAAATGTCTATACCCTCTCTTTGATATGTTAATAACCTCTCAGAAGTACAATAAGGTTCAATTAAGGTATCACAATAATAAAAACCGAATTCATGTAATGTTTTCTTTGGGGCTAATGGGTTAATTTTAATAGTATAGTGTCCCTCAGATTTTTGCTTTTTAATTTTCTCTAGCGTATTTCTTAGATCATTTTCAGATATATAGGGTATTTCAAATGTTTTGATTCCAAAAGCGCGAGAGTCCCATGGAGTAAATACAATATCCTCACACATATTCATCACATTTTTTTAGTTCATAACTGATATTTAAAGTTTTATCTACACTATCAGTTTTATTCCTGACTAAATATAAAGGTCTTCTTTTTGTCTGATCAAAAGTCTTTCCTAAATAAATACCTAGTATTCCCAGAATAGAAATAATAATCCCACCTAAAAAATACAAAGACACAATCAGGCTACTCCAACCAGTTACAGGCGAACCATAAAACACAACCCTAACAGCAATATAAATACCATAGATAAATGACAAAGTGGAAATCAGAAAACCTAACTTAATAGACAGGCGTAGAGGCTTGTCTGAATAGGCGATAATTGTTTCACTAGCTAGCTTCCAGAGTTTGGCGAAAGTATAAGTGCTTTTACCCTCAAAACGCTGGTCATGGGTAATGTTAATACTAGCGGTGGGAAATCCCATCCAATCAACCAAACCACCAAAAAATCTCAGTTGTTCCCGCATTAAACAAAAATTCTCGACAACTTGACGAGAGATAATGCGGAAATTACCTACTTGTCCATCATATTGTAAATCGGTCAAGTAATTGAAGATTTGATAAAACAACCATGAAGTAAGTCGCTTCAGGGGGGGATCTTGACGTTTACCTCTGCGAGCTAAGACAACATCATAACCCTGTTGAGCTTTGGCATACAGTCGGGGAATTTCTTCTGGTCTGTCTTGTAAATCACAATCCATAACAACTACCCAGTCAGCGTCACAATGATCTAACCCTGCTGTGATGCCATAATGTTGGCCAAAATTGCGACTAAATTGAATTCCTTTTACCCGTGGGTCGATCTTACTTAACTCCACAATAATATCCCAAGAGCGATCGCCCCCACAATCCTCAACTAAAATGATTTCAAAATCCTGTGTAATCTCAGACAAAGAAACCTTGAGCCTCTCATAGAGAACATCAAGGCTTTTTTCTGCTTTATATACAGGGATGACAACAGATATATGAGACATTTGATGATGGTTGGAGTAAATGCAATTCTAGACTGGAGCTATCCCACAGATAATTTACTTCTGGTCGAACCCATTACAGGAGTATAATTGAATTTGTGACTGAGAAACATTCAACACCTGATTAAACCCTAATTTAGTGGACTTAGTACAGATATCTTCCTGAGAAAGTGGACGATTCCAAGACTCTTTACTATATTCAGCCATACCATAATTTTTAGTTAAATCACAGTCACTATTCTCACCTCGGACTCCATTCACCAAGGGTAATCCAGTCATTGCCGGAATGACAAAAGATTTATCCCAACAATTTCTTGCGCCTCTGGGTTGCCAAAAGTCTGAAAAGTCATGTGAAATATGAATGGCTAAGTTGTCATCTGTTGATAATTTCTTGGATTCAGTTAATTTAGCAAGTTCCCCTTGGATGTAACCTAACTCGGTTTTGGTGTTGAGTATTTCCCAGTTCACACTGGGAGGAAAGAGTAACAACCGTGACTGACGCTGGCGTTTGCTTAATCCTCTTAGATCAGTCAATGAATCTGACTGAGGAGAAAACTGATCTAGAGTGATGACTAACTGACTCGCAAACCCTAACCCCCTATCCTTGTAGCTAGAAATTTCCGGTGTTGAACTCCACAATGAGAAAATTAAAACTAACCCTATCAGTCCCCAACTAATAACAGGTGACAAAGGTTTAGTTTCATAGTCTAGGGGATCTACAATGAACAGAAAACCAGTTTGGCGGTTGACTGACCAATAGTCAGCTACAGCAGCCAAGGTAAATAATAATGTGACTAACAGCGCTGGTTGCACAAAATAACTTGCTGAACCCCCGCCGATTTCCAGTAAAACCCCTGGTAGTTGAGATGCTAAAAATAGCACTGTGAGGATGATCACTTGCGATCGCACCAGGAATTTTTCTTGATTCCTCTGCAACCAGTAGAATGGGATGATTAACCCTAAAAATACGATATTTTGCCAAATAAACTGACTTCTGTAAGCGCGTGCAAAGTGAAAAGGATAAAAGATGTTAGTCAGATTTCCAGCACTAAAGTTAAAGGCTAAGGCTAAACATCCCACAAAAAAAGCGATACCTAAAGCTAGTAACAGTCCTAGATATCGCCACTTCTGTTGATTTAGAGGCCACATTTTCGGGATAAACCCACAGAGGATGAGAAATAAAGCTAGTATCACCCCGGAAGAAATCTTAGCAGCGCCACAAGCTAGGACTGCTACCACGGCCAATGTTAGGGGTAAAGGTTCAACTGTCAACCAGCGATTACTTTCCCTAGCTTTGTACAACCATCTTTGCCCTACTGGTATCATGACTATAAATACAGGAAGGGAAAAATTATAGGATTCACTGGACAAAGAGAAATCCAGGATGCGAATTGCCAACAACCAGAATCATTCCCGCCCCTGACAGTTGTAGGGTTTTCATCACCGGTCAATCTTGTTGGGAACAATATAATATGTAAACAAAGATAGTGGCGCTAATACTGAATATACTTAGAGGAATTAAACTCCATCCCCCTAGTAAGGCTACTGCAAATGGTAATCCCATAAACACCAGGGAACCTATGGGTAATATCCAGATCACATGGGAAACATATCGCCAAGCTAAAGCAACGCCGCCAAATAGTACACCAGGATAAACAAAGATACCTACCCAGGGAACCCTGATAGTTGGGATTTTCAACGATTACCGTTTTGACCTAAGAAACTCGCTGGACGACTGTTAATGAGTCACAATGATCAACTTCTCTATATCGTTCATCTTTGAGAATAACGTTTTGTGTATACTGGGCAGCACCAACGTGATCGATGTTTCTTCCTTCATAAGATCGGCTATCATGCAATGCAATTATTCCTCCACATCTAACTAAAGGTGACCAGAGTATCCAGTCGGTTTTTATTCCTTCATAGCTATGATCGCCCTCAATAAACATGAAGTCTATAGGTTGAGTCTCTATCTGCTTAAATTTCTCAATTGCTTTATGGGAAAACTCTTCTAACCACATGATATTGCCATTTTGGGTTTTAGATGCTTCAGAATGAGCAATCAGCTTTTGCCAAGAAATTCCCAACTTACCCGTCTCAAAAGGGTCAATTGCATAGATGGTTCCCTGGGTATTCATGACTTCTCTAAGTTTTCTGGTATTAACTCCATGCCAAATGCGGATTTCTACCAGGCAAGTTTTATTTTTGGCATACTTAATCAAACATTTTGACTCAGAAGAAGTTGTTTGTGTCAAGGCTGGCTGAATAGCCACTAAGTAAGTAAGATATTATAACAATGGGTTGTTTTTAAACATGAGAAATAGACCTCTGCGAGAAAGAGTTTTTTAATGCATCAAATGTAGAAATGCGTTCGGCGTGAACCGCAAGTACATCTGTAAGTTTGGGAAATTCTTGTGGCTCTACACACTCGCCACGAACTAGACTAGATACTTGATAAAATTTACAGTAGCCGAAATTTCTCAGAATATTCAAGAGATCCGTTGATTTCAGACCAGCGATACGTTGTGCATCGGGATTTATTTCAAACCAGAGGAAGGGCTTGTACTTCAAAAGGACTGATTGAGAACCTTGAAACACCATGAATTCGGCTCCCTCAACATCTACTTTGATCAGATCAAGTTGGGATATTTCAGTCTCCTGTGCAACTTTGTCAAGGGTTTTCATTTCAACACTAATCTGAGTCGTGGTGGATGATTGACTAGTATGTTCTTTAAATAATGATCCAACACCCGATGACCGTTTGGGAATAGAAAATGTGGACTGTCCATTTTGATTTCCCACTGCTGTCTCAAAAACCGATATTTGCTGTAGTTGGTTAAGTTCCTTACTAGTTATTAAGGCTTTTGCTAGACGTGGTTGGGGTTCTACGGCAATAACTCGTCCTTCTGAACCAACTAGTCTTGACGCATATAAACTAAACATACCATGGTTGGCACCTATGTCAAAAAAAATGTCACCTTGGGTCAGTAACATTTCTTGCAGCTGAAATCCGCTGTATTTATTGGAAATAGACGGAATCGTATGCTGATATATTTCAAAATCCAACAGGTCAACAACAATCAATAAATTCCATTTGTTTATTTTGACCGGTAGTAAATTGTTGGATGAGACCGGAAACAAACTAAGATAGACTTTGATTAGATCAAATATTTTGTTTCCTCCAATAGTTCCCCCTTTTCTTGATTTGGGACCTCTTGAACACCACCAAAGCCACAGGCGACAAACAAAGGGAAACTCTACAAACTCTGGACAATTACTCCATTCAAGTTGATCTGAACTTAATTTGTAACTTTTCATCCACTTATTTTTGTTTAAAAGACTTTAAATATTCAAGAATCTGAAATGCATGAGATTTCCAGGTGTAACTGGTGCTAAATCTCTTTGCAGCACGGGCAATGTTCTTTGTCTTTTCCAGGTCTAATATCAAATTATTAATCACCTCTACAAATTCATCAACATCTCCCACCGGGCATAAATAACCATTGTTGCCAGAATCAATATAATCATGCATTCCTCCCTCATCTGATGCAACAACACATAAACCACAAGCCATAGCCTCTAAGGGTGTTTTGCCAAATCCTTCATAAAAACTGGGAAAAATAAATATTCCGTGCTGGCTATATGTTTCTTTAAGTTGAGACTGGGACATCCAGTCTAAAAGCTGAACACGCTCAAGTATATCGGGCAAAATTAAGGTTTTTATCCTCCCATGATCTTTAGCAGAAGCTACCCAGGTAAACCTGATATTTGGATTTTTAATTAAGACACGGTTGATAATCTCAGCTAAAACAAAATAACCCTTGATGAAGGCAAATTGACCCACATAGAGTAAATTCCACCATTTTACTGGAGATGTATCGGTGTCTATCAATTCTGGCTGGTTTAACAATTCATCGGACAATCCTTGAGGTGCTAAACAAACTTTACCTTGATCAACTTTGAGAAAATCAGTCAAAAATTTCTCATCCAAACTTGAGCTAACTATAATTCCATCGCAATATTTGATCACCTCTTGCCACTGACGATCTAGCAAACTTCGGAGAGTATATGTGATCAAGGGAGGATAACGAGATTCAGGAATATGATATTTCTGATGCCATTTTGGTAATACCTGATTAACTCTTAACTCAACACCATGACTCCGATTTAAAATCACTCCCGGAAAATTACTCTGTTTTAGTGCTTTACAAGCAAGGTAAGCTTGAGGCTGATCCAAAATGATTAAGTCGTATTGTTTAGCTCGAGTTGCCTTCATAACAGCCCGGCGGTAGGCTCTAGGTTGCTCTAACAAGGAATGGAGATTACCGTGAGCAATGCGCCTGGGTCCTAAATCATCAGCCCAAATTTCATCCACCTCATGACCAATTTCTCTCAATGCTTGGTTGGTGTAATAAACTGTTCCTGCGGCTCCAGAGTTAGGATCGCAAGGAGTATCGGCAACTGTCAGAATGCGTAAAGGAGAGTTCATCATCAATAGGGTATTGTGTGGACTTTAGCAAAGGGAAATTGCAGAATACTTTGCCCCAAACGAAACCATCCTTTCCAGTGCCAGGGACACAGACCTACTGTTTGCCATAGGTAGTTAACTGCTCGGCGATCGCCGTTGGTTAGTAATTGAGAACCCAAAAAATAGGCAGCTTGAGCAACAGCGAAGGGGTCGGGAGGATGTTTTGGCGATTTGTTGGCCAGGAGTTGGCTGCGTAGTTGTTTTGCTTCTTCTAGATAAACAGATTCTGATTGGCTGTTTAAACGGGCGGTTTTACACAGTTGACCCAGTTCTCCAAATCGAGATTGTATGGCACGATTAACACCGGAGGTGGAGTTAATCTCCCTGCGGTGAAGATATAGTACCTGGGACAGGCTGGCAAACTGGGCTTTTTCTGCTATCCTTAACCATAGATCTGAATCTTGAGCAAAATAGAAATCAGGGCGGTAACCACCGACGGCATTGTACACTGATTTGCGAAACAAAACACTACCATGGGCACCCGGACCCTGGCGGCGATGAAGTAATTCCTGGGTGGCTATTTCAGGGCTTTCAGATCGTTGAATAATGGTCAGTGGCTCTCCTTCGGGTCCGATATATTGGGTAGAGCAGGAAACCATACCAATCTGTGGACTACTTTGGATTTTAGCCAATTGCAGCTCTAGACGTTGCGGGTAGGAGTAATCATCAGCATCCTGACGGGCAATGAATTCACCTTGGGCTTGGTTACACCCCCGGATTAAGGACTGGGTTAGCCCAGTATTTTCTTGGTGAATCACTTTTATTCGTGAGTCCTGACTGGCTAGGCGATCTAAAATTGTTCCTGTTTCATCTGTTGAACCGTCGTTGATGATAATGAATTCAAAATCTGTGAAGGTTTGGTTCAAAATACTGTCTACTGAGGTTTTAACCGTCTGAGCATCGTTATAGACGCTCATAACAACGGAAACATTTGGTAATAATATCCCCTCATTTTTTGGAAACCCTGTCATATTATTCTTTAATCATTATGAATACGAATTATATCATTTAATACATAGCAGGACTGGTAGACTTTACTTCCCAGTATGAATTGCTGTAGATCGCTGAGATCGGGATAATCATTAGACCCATTAAAACATCTGGCATCATCTATCAGAATGATATGTTGATGCTTTAAAGGATGATTTAAAATATTTGTTAATTCAGTTAAAATAGGGGTATCTTTATCACCACAGGAAGTAATGCCACCAGAATAGTGAGCATCCAAATAGAATAGAACTGGCTCTTCAATGTTCTCAATAATTTGGGGTAAAACAACAGAACTATTGCCTTGATAAAGACTTATCTGAGGCTGGTTTGCAAACTTCAATCTGGCATTTTGATAAAGTTCTTCACTAAGCTCTATAGAGTAGAGACTCCTAAAATTGCGAGACACAGCTTGTATTGTATTCCCCATATAAGTTCCAGTTTCTACAAATGTTTTGATTCGATATTTACTCGCATAGTGTTTTATAGCCCAATGTTTTACAATTGCGGGGGGGGGGACTGGACAACCATCAAAACGCCACTGCACATACTTCTTGTAGTAATGATACATAGAACGAAGATGGACATATTCAGAATTTCCTTCCAATAATTTTCCTAAATAACTCATGGATAATCTCCAAACAAATAAGGTAACACTAAACTAAATTATACAGCAAATTCCATCTACATGAGGTACACAATGAGCGGGCAAGACTTGTACTGAGAGTTTAGTGAGCTTGTACTGAGCGACTTGTACTGAGCCTGTCCTGAGCCTGTCCTGAGCCTGTCCTGAGCCTGTCCTGAGCCTGTCCTGAGCCTGTCCTGAGCCTGTCCTGAGCCTGTCCTGAGCCTGTCCTGAGCCTGTCCTGAGCGGTGTCGAAGGGCGGTGTCGAAGGGCGGTGTCGAAGGGCGGTGTCGAAGGGCGGTGTCGAAGTGCGGAGTCGAACTATGTCGAAGTATACCTGCGCTACAAGGGTTTTATCATTAATATCTGTACCTCATAATAACGGAAACTGCTGTATATAGTTGTGTGCTACCATTTTTTAGTAACGATAAGTTGTCTTTACTCAAAATTTGGCGTAGCAATTCATCCTTGACTATATTGTTTCCATAAATTCCTACTTTACCAGGACTTACGCAAAAGGGAACGAAAGTAGGGGTAATACCCTTCGGGAAGCAAGCTACATGAATTACCCCTACGCAAGAATAAGGTTTTCAGTCACATCTTGCGTAAGTCCTATTTACAAGGAGTGTCTTAAAATTCATTATTTATCACGGAAAGAAACATTTTTAAATAAAGCATCTGAGTGCCATCTTTCAATTATAACTAGTTGAATTGCTTTGAGATATTTTTTTATCTGCTGTAAATTAGCTTGCCCCTCATACAACTCAGTGTCAGAGTATTCTGTGTATAAAAATCGAGTGTTTCTTAATGCTACTTCACCACCTTTAATAACGTCAATTTCACATCCTTGAACATCCATCCAAATAAAATCAATCGGACATTCCGCATTGCCTATGTTGTTAGCACTGCACCAAGTATCTAAGGTGAAAGTCGAAACATCAATACTGCTCGGAAAAGTAATATTAGGGTGTAAGTTTATATGCTGCGCAGGCTTTCTTAGAGATCCAGAACACGTCCAATCACTATCAGTTCTGTTACTCTGGAAAAATTTTTGTTTACCGTTAGACATACCAAGGGCAATTTCATAAAGATTTATATTCGGATGATTCCCCACCTTTTCTTTGAAAGACACAACTGCTCTTGGGTCAGGTTCAAAACAATATATGGAGGGATTTTCAAATATCTCTAAAAACCATAAAGTGTGAGTACCATCATTACACCCAATTTCTAGAATGACAGGGTTTTTCTTTTGTATAAGAGACCTGAGTAACTTGCTATTTACCGGCTCATAGGAAACGGGGGGGATACCTTTTAATAACCAATAATAAAATTCCCTAACTTTTTGAAAAATCCAGATTCTTTTGACCAGATATGGAATAATTTTCATAGTGTTTAACTCTGCAATTAGTTAGTTTTTGTGGTTAAATCAGTCTTTGATTTGGTAAGCTTGATTCTAGAAAATTTAGATCATAGTTGTTGAGAAGGATTCTAGTACAGCATGGCATAAATAAACCAACCATTCTCAATCGCTAAAAAGCTTACGACCTACTATTTTTGACTTTTGACTTTTGACTTTTGACTTTTGACTTTTGACTTTTGACTTTTGACTTTTGACTTTTGACTTTTGACTTTTGACTTTTGACTTTTGACTTTTGACTTTTGACTTTTGACTTTTGACTTCCGCGAAGCGGTACTAGTTCCCTTTGAAGATTTCATCTAGAGTAACGTGAACCTTTGCATATCGACCAAAACTTTGAGGATTAAAACACTGAAAATCTGTGTTTAATTGAGGATTGTAGAGAGGTTTAAACCCATACCGATATTCGGCTTTATAATTAAGAATATGCAAAGGTACTTTACCCCAAAATGAAGACCAATGGCTAAAGGTGCTATTAGGTCCAACTATAAAGTCACAATGAGCGAGAGTGTAGAGATCCTGAATGACACCTCCATGACCTTGATAAATCTGTAAATCTGAATAAGACGATAGATCTTGATATTCATCTGAACAAACAATAAACGAGACAGTTTGATGTGGACACTGTTCTTTGAGTAATCGCATTATAGCAACGTATTCTTCCAAATTGTAATACATTATTCCATCGCAAAACTCTTTGTAGTCTCCATGTCTTACATGAACACCAATCAAGATATCACACTGTTTTCTTGCTTGGTAGATAAGGGAGTGAATTTGCTTGACGATAGCATCTTTAGGTGTAAAATACGACCGGATTTGTGTGGAAAATTGATTTAGGCATTCTGGAGCAGAAAAATAAAAACCATGTAAAAACACGATATATTTCCTGCATAAATTGTCGGAAGTGACATGATCTAAATCAAGTAAATATCCATTATCTAATTTGATAGAATCAAAGATAGAGATTCGATCATTAACTCTTGAAAAGATGGGAAGTACTTCTTTGAGAATATTGTTTTCATTAATACCACTAAAAAATCTTGAATCGTTGTAAAAACTGGGATTGTGCACACTAAAATTATGTTTCATGCCATAAGCAAGGACATTTGCGTAAGTCCACAATCTATTTCCTAGTCTTCCATACTGGGAAAGTAAGGCAATAATTGGTTTCATCTGGGAACTCCAGGTACTTCAAAAAAGGGTTAACTTAGTTTAGTCGAGACACAGGATTGGATTTTATGTGTTGAGGAAAAACGCGCAACCATAAGACTGTGAAAATGACTCCTAAACCAGCCCCCCAATTACGTCCGGTTAATGCTCCCACTAAAATGGCATGGCGATCGGGGTTAGGATATTCCTGGGGTAATGTAATCATTTTATTATTGCGAACTGTGACCTGGGGATGCCAAGGGGGATTTTTCATCCCTTCCACGGCAAAGAGATTTTCTTCCACCCATACATCTTTAACAGGTGGACCCCAATAGGCAAGATAACGCCCAACAAAGGTATTATTGCGAATCTGAATATTTTGAATCGGGCTTTGATTATTGGGCGAACCGGGTTTATACCAAGGATTGAGTAACTTGACTTGGGAGCCATTGACCCCACCAGCAGGATGCAGGAATCGGTTATTTTCTACTAAAACTGGCCCGGTTAAAACTGGACTTAATCCTAGGTTTTGTTCAAAGTCGTAAACTAGGTTGTGATGAAAATGAACTTTTTCAGCAGGTCCATCCATTTCGATCGCATCATCCGTACCATACATTAAAAGATTACCATAGATATTTGCCCCATTCTGCCCGGGTTTATCCAGATGGGGGGAAATCTGCAAGGCATCACCACCATGGCTAACTACATTATGACGAATCACTAAATTAGGAGAACTTGCAGAAATCAGTGTAGAGTCTGAGTAGTGAGCGTATACTTCATTCCAGGGAAGCCAATTCTTTAGCCAGTTGTATTGGGGATAATTATGGTAAAGGTTATATTCAACTACCAGATGGGATGGTGCATTGATGTGAGGTGAAGCACTAATTCCTGTGCCAGCGCCTGTGAGCAGAGTATTTTTAATAGTAATGTAACCACTATCCCACAGCAAAAAGCCAGAACCAACGCCAAGTTCTAACCGTAGACCGTCAAAAACTAGATGTTGTGCCTCTAGCCAAATATTGGCCACCCGACTATTGCCCCACTCTCGCGGTGACGGAATTTCTCGGTGAAATACTAGCTTTTGATTATTTGGTATTTCTCCATGGGGTAGAAAAAGATAAAAACGCTTTGTTTCCCTATCGTAGGTAAAAGCACCGTAGGAGTTGGGTTGACTTACTAAGGTTTTAAGTCTTTCTATTCCCCCCCAGCGAACATCATAAAGAACACCGCCGTTATACAGGGCATAGTAGATAGGCCAAGGGGTCTGGGTTGAATATAGTCCATTGCCATGCGATCGCCAGGTTAGATATTGGGTTACCTGTGGTGGAACAGCATTAGTGATGGTTACTGTTCCCGGTTGTTGGGCGCGAAAGGTAATGGGGCGATTGGGTGTTCCCCCACGGCGAACCCGCAGGTCTTCCCGATAGATACCGGGTAAAATAACTACCTCTTCTCCCGGTGTGGCCATATTCGCAGCCCGTTGTATAGTTTTAACAGCCCTTTGGGGACTGTTGCCTAGATTCCAGTCAGATCCCTGGGGAGAGACGTAAATTTTACCCTGGCGCAACCAAGGGGTTGGGGGTTGCCATAGATTGATGGCAGCTAAGAGGGTGCTAATTATTAGCAGGATGTCCCGCATCTGCTATACTGTATATATAGGATATAGCAAGAGTAGCACTGAATCATTCTTCACAACCTAATCAGAATTGCTACATTATTTATTAATGCAGTTAAGTATGTAATAAAGATTTTAAATGGGTGTAATCAACTTTGCCATTTTGCGTTAGGGGAAGGGATTCCAAAAACAGGAAGTCAATATACTGTGTGGGAATTCTCAAGTTTTTATAAAGGTAATCACATACTTGACTCTTAAGATTTTCACAGCCTATTTTCATGATGATAAACAACTTTTCATCTGCTTGAGAAAGGCATACAAAAAAGGTTTTATCAAGAAAACGATTACATAAAATATGTTCAATTTCATCTAGATTTATTCTTTCTCCTAATAACTTGATAAAACGTTTGCTACGACCTACGATGTAATAGAATCCTGACTCATCCATTCGTGCGATATCTCCAGTATTTAGAGACTCCTGAAACAAAAAAGTATCTAAATCTGAATAGGAAGACGCATATCCACCAAAAATGTTTGGTCCGTTAAAAATTAACTCTTTAGTTTCTGGGTAAATTTCAAAAGAACCATTTTTAACAGGCTTACCTATTGAGTTTGGTCTATGCTTTAAATCTGAATGCTTTATATAAGACATTCTAGGAGATGCTTCAGTTTGTCCATACATTACAAAAAAGTCTTTGCCATTCATATCTGAGTACTCAACCAGGGTGTTCACAATATCTGCTTTGAGTTTTCCTCCCGCCTGAGTAAAATAGCGAAGACTGGGTAAATTAGTGCTTAGAAAGCCAAGACTCAGAAGCATCTCGTATAAAGGCGGAGTCCCTGCAAAACTCGTCATTTTGAATTCAGTAAAATCAGACCAAAACCTCTTGTCAATATTATTTTTGCAAGAGGAAATAATAGTTCCACCGGAAATTAAGTTAGTTGTTAAAATTGACAGTCCGTAAGAGTAGTCTAGGGGTAAATTCAAAGGTGTTATATCACTGGATTCGATGGGTAAGTAATCAATGATTGAAAGCGCATTTTCTAGAAGATTTTTCTGAGAAAGCTTGACAAGTTTAGGTGAGCCAGTCGATCCAGATGTGCTTATTAAAGCATCGATATGTGGCGAAACTGTGTATTTTTTGTTTTGTTCTAGTCTAAGGAAAATTTTAGATTCCCGGCTATTAGGTAGAGTAGTTAATAACTGGAAACCATCAATAAAGTTTCGAGTATTGTCGTAAATAAAATGAGGCTGGAAATCATATTCTAGCTTTAACTTTAAATCAGAAGCTAGTTTATCCTTAAATAAGGCAATAGTTTGACCTCGACTCAAGAAACCAAGAAGAGCGGATACAGATATAATAGAGTTATCTAAATATAAAAATGCGAGTTTTTTGGGAAATTCTTCAATTATAGTATATGGATCAATCAAGTCCCAAAGTGTAAATGAAGTAGCTAATGAAATGTCATAAAAAATGCTGGTTTTTTTAGATTTAATAAGATTAATCAGATCTAACGTCATAGGTCTATTAAGGGTTTAATTGTTAGTAATGTGGGATTTTATTGAATATAGGAGTTACGCAAGATGTGACTGAAAACCTTATTCTTGCGTAGGGGTAATTCATGTAGCTTGCTTCCCGAAGGGTATTACCCCTACTTTCGTTCCCTTTTGCGTAAGTTCTGGAATAGTAATCAGCAAAGGTCAAATTTCTTCAATAAACTTTTTTATCATTTGTGATGCTAACAAGTTAGTTTGTGAATTATTTCTAACTCCCATATGGTCTGAGCCAATGATAGAAATGTTTACAGAGCTAACTGTGGTAGACCACTGATGATGATACAGTTGCATATTTAACAAGCTATTTCCAAATTCTGAACGAACAAAAAGATGGCATTTACAATTGATATTCATATCAAAAGTTTCTTTTTCAAATTGACGAAAATTTTTGATATTTTCTCGGAGATAGATTCTGTTTAAAAGGTTTTTTTTCACTGGTTTAATGATATCCAACAGTGGTAGTGAGACTTTTATGAGAACGTATAGATAATCAACAAGCTTACTTTTTAGATTTTTATAATCTAATTTTTGTATGTTTTTTTGACCTGATTGAAACCACTCTTTACGAGGATAACTTTCAATTAGCCCCAGAAACACAACTTTCTTACCTTTTTCAATAAGCTTGTTAGCAATAGAAAGGGCAATCCATGATCCATGACAGAATCCTCCTAATAAGTAGTCCTCTGTTGGATTTAACTTAATGATTTCTTCAACACAAGAGTCAACGATATTATATATATCCCCCAATTTTAGATTTTCCTTAACTCCATGTATTTTTTCATAAATTCCAGGAGAGTAGTAAACCGGCCTTTGATCCTCAAAATTGGGTGCAAAAGCAAAGGCAAAAAATGGAGAAATATGGTGCTGTCCACTCACTAATGGATAGAAGTAGTGACAAGCGATAGATTGCTCTATAACAGTATTTTCAGTCTCTACACTGCTAAATTTTGAACAATATGAGCAAAATTCTCCTAGTGATGGGTTTGAGAATATACTCGATATAGAAAGTTTGATGTTTAATTGTAATTCTACCTCATACAAAATCTCAAGAGCTTCCCGTGAAGATCCCCCTAAGTCAAAAAAGTTATCATTGGGATTAATATCTTGTATATTA
Source organism: Sphaerospermopsis sp. FACHB-1194 (assembly GCF_014696235.1). Lineage (NCBI taxonomy): Bacteria > Bacillati > Cyanobacteriota > Cyanophyceae > Nostocales > Aphanizomenonaceae > Sphaerospermopsis > Sphaerospermopsis sp. FACHB-1194. The sequence continues at coordinate 256,574 of NZ_JACJPU010000001.1, forward strand.
AGAACTTTCTCCCAAATTTTGGCGATTGTTTGGCTGATATTCATGTAATTCTTAGTGTAATAGTTTTTTATATTTTCCGACATCTAACGGCTTTTTTTCAAGGCTTCTGTCCAGGTTACTGCTCTTGGCCAACCCAAGACTTTTGTTAACGCTTTGAAGGTTCTAATTTCCCAAGGTGCATGGTGGGTAGCAACCATCTCATTGGCAAAGCTGAGGGCTTCCTTAGCTTCTGCTATCAGTTGTCGTTCGCCGCATAGTCGAGCAATCCAGAACATTTTACGAGAAAATTGTTCTAGATAACTCCAATCAGTTAAGCCCTGGGATTTCATCCGCAGCCAAATAGATTTATGGGAGCGGAAGAAATCACGGGTCAAGGCTGGGGTAAACCCTGTTTTCATCCCACTGGAGCGATCGCCTTGATGGTCTCGAACAATAACGGCAACTTCCGGCACATGGACGGTTTTGACTCCTAACATCCCGGCTCTGAGATCGTGTTCCCAGTCTTCCATACAGCGGAAGTTACCCCACGGACCGATAGCATCGCAGACGCTACGTCGCCACAGAGGTGCATTGGTATCCCAGCCTCGTTGGGGCAAAAAGTCGGGAAAAATATTGTCAATTTTTTCGTTTGTTCTCGCCCAGGGTTTAATTTCACCTGTCACCATGTTTTTGCGTAGGGTAATACCGTAGGCTACCCCAGCATCAGGATTTTCTTGGAGGGCTTTGACCTGTAGCTGTAATTTTGTCGGTTCTAACAGGTCGTCTGAGTCTAAATATTGAATAAATTCTCCTTGAGCATGGGCTAAACCGGTATTTCTGGCGATCGCCTGGCCGGAGTTTGGTTGGTAGATATATTGAATTACACTTGTGTCAGTAGTTGACAAAGAAATTACTAGATCCTTGGTTTTGTCGGTAGAACCATCATCAATTACAATTACTTCAATGTAAGAATGGCTTTGTGCTAGCACACAATGTAATGCTTCCCTAAGCAACTGATAGCGATTAAAAGTAGGAATAATAACAGAAACTAATTCCTGTTTGATCATAGATAAAATATTCAATTTAAATTTAACTAGTTGATCGAGAGAATAATATGTCCGCTTGTAATGGGTTCCCTTCAGAATCAAAACAAAAGCCATCCATCAAAATAGGCTGAAAATCAAATAATCTTAGATAATCGACAATTTCTGTCCAAATAGGAGCACCTTCGTATAGTGGGATGAATTGAATTTCGCTAACAATGTATTCAACATCCTTAATTCTTTCACCACATCCTCTTAATGCATATAGCTCAAATCCTTGAATATCAAGTTTAAGTAATTTAACATCCTTAATCTCATGCTCATCAAGATAAGAATCTAAGCGAATGATATCAACATAGTACTTTTTATGTTCGGAAAAATCAATATAACTCCAACCTTTTTTGGTTGCCTCAGCCGTGGGTAAAAAGGAACTGGAAGGATGAAATTTACTCACTAAAAACTCTCGCTTTTCATTATTTTCACCAACTCCAACCCCGACAACATGGCAACGTGGTTTTCCTAAGTTTCGCCCAAAAAGCGTTGCTTTATTCTTGAGTTCTAAATATAATTCTTGATTTGGCTCAAAGCAATGAACAGTAGCAAGGGGAGCGTGTAAAAGAATATTGCCAGCAAATCCTCCTCTATTTGCGCCCACATCTAAAATCACACATTCTTTACTACCAAAATCAATCAAGTCTAGGACTGGCCTTGAAGGAACAAGATTTAATTTAAATTTTTGTTTAATCTTGCGGATATAGTATTTAATCAGATCCATAATTTTATTTGCAGATGATGTTCAATAGATAAAAATCATTACAACCAATAGTTGTTATTTTCACATAACCATATTGTTGCATATAACAGGAAACAGATTTGTCAGAGCCACCAGAGTTGTCCTCTATGACTAGTAAATTTGGCTTGTATTTAGAAAAATTAATTCCTTTTAAAACATCTATTTCTACTCCCTCAACATCAATACTTATAAAGTCAATATTGTCTATTTCATACTCTTTCAAAATGCTATCCAAGTTACGTGAAGGGACATCCACTGTTGTGATTATTCCTTTTGCGGATTTAATTCTCTGTAATTGCTTATCATTTGCTGATACAAAGCTTAGAGTGTCAACCCCCCCCTTACCTGTAACCACAGAGAAATTAATATTACCACCGTCTGTTTCTCCTAATGCTGTATGGAGGGTAATAGAATTAGGTCGATTGACTTTACACTGTTTAGCTAATTCAGGATGGGCTTCAATTAAGATTCCCTTCCAACCAATTTTCTCAAAAAAGTAACTATTACTTAATCTAATTCCGTCATAAGCGCCAATCTCAATAAAAAAGCCATCAAGTTTAAAGTCAAGCAGTTGCCATATATATAGTTCTTCTCCATGTTGAGAATAAGTTGAAAGCTGACTGCAAAAATTTGGTACTCGAGCGCGAGCCTCAGCCAGACAAGCAATACGACTAAGATTAATACACTGCTTTTCTTGTTTGAGTAATTTAGACTCTATCTGGAATACTCTCAGGTAAGTATCTCGTATCTTGCTATACAGCCCAACAAATAGAATTGCTAGAGCAGTTATTAAAAAAAGGAAAAGTATAATAATTGGCATATTCATTTAATTTAAATTGATTTGGATATTTTCCCACAATTGGCGGCTTTTTAGGGTAATTTTGTACCGTAAATACGATTCTCGATTTAGATAGCGCTGACTTGAATTTAGAAGATTTAATGGAATTTGAGAAGATAAACGTGAGAGTAAACCCTGATGATTATGCCAATTCTCTCGAATAGCCTTAAGTTTGTTTTCAATCAAAAATGGATACATTTCATCGTAAAGATTTGGAGATAAGTTATCTAAAATTGATATTAGTTCCTCTTTGGTGTTGAAAGTCAGTATCCCTTTTGGATTAAAAAATTCAGAAATCTCAGGACAACCATAATAAATGGGAACAGTCTCTAAAAGCAGGCAATCAACAAGTTTTTCAGAAAAGTAATAATTACTAGCCACATTTTCCATGGCAATCGAAAAATAATAAGGGGCGATCGCCTCTCGTTTCCCTGGTACAGGATTAATTCCTTTACCAAAGCACTCAACATTATTTGCAGTTAAACACAGATCGGCGATTTCTCGACGAAATTTATAAGCCCCATCATCGGGATGAGCTAAACTCCCCATAAATGATATTAATTTTGATTTTGGTGGATGCTCGGCTAAAATCTGTTCTGAGTCTATCTCATTTCTAATGCCTAGCCAATTGGTTCCAAATATTAGAGGTTTAAAAGGCTTTCCCACATCCAGTAAGTGTTGTTGGTGTGTGAAGACAATGGGAAACCTGCGGACAATTTGGGCAATATGCTGGTAAGAATAATCAATTGGACTTTCTGTTAACATAGCAATGCGCCGATTTCTTGGATAGCGAAATACTTCATTGGATAAGACTGCTTTGCTTGCAAAAAGTCCCAGAACAAACTCCTGACCAATTTTTAAACTCGGTTCAAAAATGAAGTTAAAAGTTTGGTCTTGGAACCTGACGGTAATCGAGTCTTGACTTACCTGCTGACGATATACATCAATGTTATAGCATTTCATTTTTTTGCTTGAGTGTATTAATCCGAACCTGAGATGAACAGGTCATTTTTTGAACAAGAATTTGATTATTGCGATCGCCGTTGGCTTTTTTGGGAGCGGAGGGGTGCTAAAGGTGAATGAAAGGCAACTACCCCCTTCAGATATTTTGCAAGTGCGTAAACTATCTAAAAATTCAGTGTCTTCTCCCCCCCCATTTTCTATTGGTCTACATATAAAGATATACCAAAATTATTCCAGATATTTTTAATCTGGTTAATCTGCCTTTCTTCTAGTTGATCTTTCCAAGTATAGGCCATTGCTAGGCTATTTCTAGCCACAGCATGGGGATGATAATTTTCAATAGCCTGTAATTCTCCATAACATAGGTGCTGATGTCGTTTTTTCACTTGGTCATCATAGGGCAAATTAAGATCCTCGAATATCTTGGCAAATTCATCAAGGGGATTTTGGCACAGTTGCTCAAAAAACAGTGGTTTGCCAATCTTTTTCTGCACGCAATCCCATAATACGGTAGTCAGCGCACCATACAAAACCGTAGCCGAATAGATTGTATCCTCATCACAGTATTTCTCCAGCAAATCTTGGTAGGGATGAAGGTGATCCGCCATCAAATCGGAATTTTGTAAGAATCGCTTCAAAGGCGCGCCACAGGGCCAACCTAAACGGCGAATGCTGGCGACGAACCCGCAAGGATGGCGAAAAAGAATGAGTGTTTCTAGATCAAAATTTTTAGTTAAATATTCTGTCATCAAACAAGCCAAGGGATCTTTGATCATGATGCGTTGTGACGGAGAAGGAAACAATCGCAGCGGCATCAAGGGGTGATCGGTATTGGCGATATGAACTGATTCGGGAAACTGATTATTCAGTACTGAAGTCATTAACCGGTCAACTTCAGGCGATGGATACTTAGGAGATTGATAGCTTAACCATTCTTTCCAGCGTTGCTTCAGAGGACTAAAGGGTTCATGAATATACCAAATCCCGGAAGCAGCTAACATACTAGCAAACCAGGTTGTGCCACTGCGATGGGTTCCCGTAACCAAGATTGGCTTACCTGTGGGAACCCATGCAATTCTCTGTCGTTGTTTTGGATAATCTTGCCACGCTTTAATTAACTTCCCAGTTGTTAGCTTCCAGTTCATAATTGATTAATTATTAAAATTCAAGTCTACCGATGGACTAAGCTGTCGTGCAGCCAGATTGTATAATAGGAAATTAAGTAATCAAGCGATCGCCCCGTGAATTATGCCAGCAAAAAACCATCTATCTAAAGAGCAGAGAGAAGAGCTTTTAAAAGACTCCTACTGAGTGAAAGTGAACTTCTTTCTCACGTATTCGAGTAGCTGTTGTAGGCTGTCCTCAACAGAAAGCTCCGAAGTTTCCACCAGTAAATCTGGTGTTATCGGTGGTTCGTAGGGGGCGCTGATTCCCGTAAAAGACTCAATTTCTCCACGGCGTGCTTTTACATAGAGACCCTTGGGGTCACGTTGTTCACAAATTTCCATTGGAGTTGCAATATATACTTCATGAAACAGATCTCCGGCAAGAATACGTATTTGATCCCGGTCTTTCCTGTAAGGTGAAATGAAAGCAGTAATCACTAGACAACCCGAATCCGCAAAAAGTTTGGCCACCTCGCCAATACGACGGATATTTTCCGCACGATCAGCAGCAGAAAATCCCAAGTCAGCACATAATCCATGACGGATATTGTCACCATCAAGGACAAAAGTATACCAGCCTTTCTGGAACAAAATCCGATCTAATTCGAGAGCCAATGTTGTTTTACCTGATCCTGATAATCCAGTGAACCATAGAATTCCATTTCGGTGACCATTCTTCAAACAACGATCAAATGGGGACACAAGATGTTTTGTATGTTGAATATTGGTTGATTTCATATCTATGATAAAAGTGATTGATACCATTTTTTTGAGTACCCGTCTTAACCTGTTGGGACTCAATTTAACAAAGCGATCGCTTTCTAATTTTTCAGCTAATTGAACACTGTTGTATGTACGTGTTTTTTTTAAGGCATTCCTCCAAAAATACTATGTTTAAGACTTCTTAGTAAATTAATCATGTTAACAATTTGTTTGGTTAGGTTATTGTCTGCTATATAAAACCTAGACAAAACTAGACTTTACTTTCTACTTCAACGGGAGCATGGGAGCAGTTATCCCTCGGTAGACTTTCACGCTTTAGCCAAACGCGATAAATTAATTGCAGCGTTTAGAT